>NZ_MIIV01000516.1:0-19974 GCF_001743015.1 Shigella sp. FC1567 | reverse complement strand
TTTCTGGTGCGTACCGGGCTGAGAGGCGGTGTAAGTGAACTGTAGTTGCCATGTTTTACGGCAATGAGAGCAGAGATAGCGCTGATGTCCGGCAGTGCTTTTGCCGTTACGCACCACGCCTTCAGTAGCGGAGCAGGAAGGACATCTGATGGAAATGGAAGCCACGCAAGCACCTTAAAATCACCATCATACACTAAATCAGTAAGTTGGCAGCATTACCAATAGAGACACTTAAATTGACATTGTCTTTTTTTGCCTCTTCTTTCATGGCATTCGCAAGATCAATATAGAAAGGATGTTGCTGTGTTAATAATGACGCACCAATTTTATACTCTTTTGCCAACGAATTTTGCGAGAACAATGCCAGGCTCACCAACATAGCTGAACCAAGTAATTTAATATTTTTCATAAACAATCCTCATTGTTTTTGTAGGGTACAACGTCTTAAATTTTTCCTTCACTACCACAGACACCAATAATACGAGTTACGACTTCTTTCATGGCGGCCTTTGCGGGCTGCATATAGTGGCGTGGATCATTTGCCGCAGGATTGTTGTAGAAATATCCTTTTAACGCATCGGCAAACGCAATTTTCAATTCTGTCGCGACATTCACTTTACAAATACCGCGGCGAATACAGTGCTGAACGTCCTGTTCTGATAAGCCCGAAGCACCATGCAACACCAGTGGAATCTCCACTCGCTGACGAATCTGTTCCAGCCGCACAAAATCCAGTCGTGGTTCATGCGCATATAAACCATGTGCTGTGCCGATTGCTACGGCCAGGGAGTCAATTTGGGTACGTTGAACAAACTCTGCAGCTGCGGCTGGTGAGGTATAAGCGGAATCTTTTTCATCCACCAGCAGATCGTCCTCCTGGCCGCCAAGACGCCCTAGCTCGGCCTCAACGCTAACATCAAAGCGATGGCAAAAGGTGGTAACTTCTTGCACTCGCGCAATGTTGTCTTCAAATGGCAAATGGGAGCCATCAATCATGACAGAACGGATCCCTGCGCGAACCTTGTTAAAAATGTCATCACTCTCTTCATGATGGTCGAGATGCAGGACTAACGGCAGGTTGTACTCGCGAGCCAGCGATTGTACTAACGAAATTAAACTTCCCACGCCACCATAACGATAAGTACCGGGTGTTCCCGCCAGCATAACGGGAGAGCGAAGTTGTGCAGCGCTCTCAACAACTACCTGTAAAGTTTCAAGGTTATGAATGTTGAAAGCGGGGACGGCATATCCCTCTGACTGGGCTTTTTTCAGCATGTTTTTGCTTGAAATGATGTACATCGCAGCTCCTGTTATTTGTCGTTCGCCTTACAAAATGAAGAAAGAGAATATTCACTTTCATTTTGAAAGCAAACTAGCACAGCAAAAGCGGCAAAAAGCGTGATACATGTCGAATATCATCAAAATAACTTACAAAAAAATAACTTAATTTGTTTTTCACTTTACAAGTGAAACCAATAACATCTCTGCATAAATATGAATAAATTCATTTATTTTTCAATGAATTAATCTATTTTTGTTGCGATTTTTGACCCATGATTTTCTTTTCGAATTGTCGATATTATTGAAGGATAACTTTCAAAGAAAAATACAAGGGGCTATAGTGTTACGCATTAAAGGCCAATGAAGAGTGTTAACGTGCCGAGAAAATCGTCTAACCTACTGAAACGCAGATTAAAAATTGCAGAAATTGTTGCCGCCCAAGGTGAAATCAAAGTTGATGACTTATCTGCGCAACTTGGTGTCTCTGGCGTGACGATCCGCGGCGATCTCAGTTATCTGGAGCAACAGGGATATTTAAAGCGATCATTTGGCGGTGCTATTGCGACACCACTCTCCTCTGAACCAGAAGCGATACAACCGATCGCGCCATTGTCTCTGGCACAACAAATGGAAATAGCACGACATTGCGCACGGTTAATTCGCGATCGTGACACGCTATTTCTTGGACATGGGACAATCTGCCGTAAGATCATTCCATTGCTCAGCGAAGTGAAAAAACTGCGTCTGATCACCAACGATCCCGAACATGCGCTGCTGGCAAATCAGTTTATTGATGGCGAAATAATACTGGCTGGCAGTGAAATGCTGCGCCCCGACACCGCACTGGCCGGAAAACCGCTTGAACAGGCACTTCAGCATTTCACCATTACACATAGCATTCTGGAAATCAACCATCTGGATGCTGATGGTACTTTAAATATCAACGTTCCCAGACTGGCCGCTGCCTGGCAGCTCTGTTTCGATCATGCCCAGAATAAGACGGTTATCGTTGCCGCCGATCCTGCGCCATCAACGGCTGCTATCGGGCATTTGCATCAGGCAGAAAATGTGATCGTCAGCCGCAGCATTAACGAACAATATCAGCAACAATTGCAGTCGGCTGATTTCGTTATCCTTTATACCAGTAATGAGTGCTTTACCTGGTCCAATCGCGAAAGGCTTCAGGAATGAGAGGGGTTTTGTGACAATAACTATCTGCGCTATGGGCGAATTGCTGGCCGAGTTTTTGTCCCGCAACCCACATCAAAAATTCACTCAGCCTGGGGAGTTTATCGGGCCATTTCCCAGCGGTGCGCCAGCAATTTTTGCTGCTCAGGTGGCAAAACTGTCCCATCGGGCCATCTTCTTCGGATGTGTTGGTAATGATGATTTTGGCCGACTCATTATAGAGCGCCTCCGTCATGAAGGTGTCATTACCGATGGGATCCATGTTATGAACAATGCCGTCACAGGTACGGCGTTCGTGAGTTATCAAAATCCCCAGCAGCGCGATTTCGTCTTTAATATCCCTAACAGCGCCTGCGGCTTGTTTACTGCTGAGCACATTGATAAGGATCTGCTAAAACAGTGTAACCATCTCCATATTGTGGGCTCATCATTGTTCTCATTTCGCATGATCGATGTCATGCGTAAAGCAATAACGACGATCAAATCGGCTGGCGGCACCGTTTCTTTCGATCCCAATATTCGCAAAGAGATGCTGAGCATTCCTGAAATGGCGCAGGCTCTCGATTATTTGATTGAATATACGGATATTTTCATCCCCAGCGAAAGCGAACTCCCTTTCTTCGCGCGTCACAAAAATCTGTCAGAAGAACAGATTGTTAGCGATCTTCTCCACGGCGGCGTAAAACATGTGGCGATAAAACGCGCCCAGCGTGGGGCCAGCTATTACAAGCTTAAAAACGGTACATTACACGCCCAGCATGTTACAGGCCACGATATCGAAATTATCGATCCAACGGGTGCAGGCGACTGCTTTGGCGCAACGTTTATCACTCTTTTCTTATCCGGTTTCCCGGCACATAAGGCACTGCAATATGCAAATGCCAGCGGCGCGCTCGCCGTAATGCGGCAAGGTCCGATGGAAGGGATATCCTCACTGGCTGACATTGAAGACTTTTTGCAGCAGCACTGAACGGCAATTTTCTGTCAGATTATTTTCCCTGCCTGAAGAGTTGCCGTAGAATTGCCCGTTTCTCGTATCCCCCCATGAGGAGGAACCCTTCCGTGGACACTCGTTTTGTTCAGGCCCATAAAGAGGCGCGCTGGGCGCTGGGGCTGACCCTTTTGTATCTGGCAGTTTGGTTAGCAGCCGCTTACTTACCTGACGTTGCCCCCGGTTTTACCGGCTTTCCGCGCTGGTTTGAGATGGCCTGCATCCTGACGCCGCTGCTGTTTATTGGACTGTGCTGGGCGATGGTGAAATTTATCTATCGCGATATCCCACTGGAGGATGACGATGCAGCTTGAAGTGATTCTACCGCTGGTCGCCTATCTGGTGGTGGTGTTCGGTATCTCTGTTTATGCGATGCGTAAACGGAGCACCGGTACCTTCCTTAATGAGTATTTCCTCGGCAGCCGCTCTATGGGCGGTATTGTGCTGGCGATGACGCTCACCGCGACCTATATCAGTGCAAGTTCGTTTATCGGCGGGCCTGGAGCTGCTTATAAATACGGCCTGGGTTGGGTATTGCTGGCGATGATTCAGCTTCCTGCAGTCTGGCTTTCGCTCGGTATTCTCGGCAAGAAGTTCGCGATTCTTGCGCGCCGCTACAATGCAGTGACGCTGAACGACATGCTGTTTGCCCGCTACCAGAGTCGTCTTCTGGTGTGGCTGGCGAGTTTGAGTTTGCTGGTTGCGTTCGTTGGGGCAATGACCGTGCAGTTTATCGGCGGTGCGCGCCTGCTGGAAACCGCGGCGGGTATTCCTTATGAAACCGGGCTGCTGATTTTCGGTATCAGCATTGCGTTGTATACCGCCTTTGGCGGCTTTCGCGCCAGCGTGCTGAACGACACCATGCAAGGGCTTGTGATGCTGATTGGCACCGTTGTGCTGCTTATTGGCGTGGTACATGCCGCAGGTGGTTTAAGTAATGCGGTAGAGACGCTGCAAACCATCGATCCGCAACTGGTTACGCCACAAGGCGCTGACGATATTCTGTCGCCTGCCTTTATGACGTCGTTCTGGGTACTGGTGTGCTTTGGCGTGATTGGCCTGCCGCATACTGCGGTGCGCTGTATCTCTTATAAAGACAGCAAAGCGGTACACCGGGGGATCATCATCGGTACGATTGTAGTCGCAATCCTGATGTTCGGTATGCACCTGGCCGGAGCGTTAGGTCGTGCAGTGATCCCCGATCTCACCGTACCGGATCTGGTGATCCCGACGTTAATGGTAAAAGTGCTGCCACCGTTTGCTGCCGGGATCTTTCTGGCTGCACCTATGGCTGCGATCATGTCGACAATTAACGCCCAATTGCTACAAAGTTCCGCTACGATCATTAAAGATCTCTATCTGAATATCCGTCCGGATCAAATGCAAAACGAGACGCGTCTGAAGCGGATGTCGGCGGTAATTACGTTAGTTCTCGGCGCGTTGCTGCTGCTTGCCGCCTGGAAGCCGCCAGAAATGATCATCTGGCTGAATTTGCTGGCCTTCGGTGGGTTGGAAGCCGTTTTCCTGTGGCCGCTGGTGCTGGGTCTTTACTGGGAACGCGCCAACGCCAAAGGCGCGCTAAGTGCGATGATCGTTGGCGGCGTGCTGTATGCCGTACTCGCGACGCTGAATATTCAGTACCTGGGCTTCCACCCTATCGTGCCCTCGTTACTACTAAGTTTGCTGGCTTTCCTGGTCGGAAACCGTTTCGGTACATCCGTCCCGCAAGCTACCGTTTTGACTACTGATAAATAAAGAGTTTTGCCATGCCTTGGATCCAACTGAAACTGAACACCACCGGCGCGAACGCTGAAGATCTTAGCGATGCGCTGATGGAAGCGGGTGCCGTTTCTATCACTTTTCAGGATACCCACGATACGCCAGTATTTGAGCCGCTGCCGGGCGAAACGCGCCTGTGGGGCGACACCGATGTGATTGGTCTGTTCGACGCTGAAACCGATATGAACGACGTGGTGGCGATTCTGGAAAACCATCCGCTGCTCGGCGCAGGCTTCGCGCATAAAATCGAACAACTGGAAGATAAAGACTGGGAGCGCGAATGGATGGATAATTTCCACCCGATGCGCTTTGGTGAACGACTGTGGATCTGCCCAAGCTGGCGTGATGTGCCGGACGAAAACGCCGTCAACGTGATGTTAGACCCAGGGCTGGCGTTTGGTACGGGTACCCATCCAACTACCTCTCTGTGCCTACAATGGCTCGACAGCCTCGATTTAACTGGTAAAACAGTCATCGACTTTGGCTGCGGTTCCGGCATTCTGGCTATCGCGGCGCTGAAACTGGGTGCAGCAAAAGCCATTGGTATTGATATCGATCCGCAGGCGATTCAGGCTAGCCGCGACAACGCCGAACGTAATGGCGTTTCTGACCGTCTGGAACTCTACTTACCGAAAGATCAGCCAGAAGAAATGAAAGCCGACGTGGTGGTCGCGAACATCCTTGCAGGCCCATTACGTGAACTGGCACCGTTAATCAGCGTCCTGCCGGTTTCAGGCGGTTTGCTGGGCCTTTCCGGTATTCTGGCAAGCCAGGCAGAGAGCGTTTGTGAAGCTTATGCCGATAGCTTCGCACTGGACCCGGTCGTGGAAAAAGAAGAGTGGTGCCGTATTACCGGTCGTAAGAATTAACCTTCGCATCGCCGTAGGGTGACGCGGGGCGAAGTGCGAGCAAGCTCACAAAAGGCACGTAAATTTGCCGGTTATTTACGCAAATTTGCGTGCCAAAATTTTCATTCATAAAGAAAAATTGAGAACTTACTCAAATTTCTTTGAATGTAAATTTTAGTCACTATTTTCTAATATGATGATTTTTATGAGTAATTATCGCACCACGCTCATTTTAAATGCAATTCTTTGATCCATCTCAGAGGATTGGTCAAAGTTTGGCCTTTCATCTCGTGCAAAAAATGCGTAATATACGCCGCCTTGCAGTCACAGTATGGTCATTTCTTAACTCATGCGCATCGGACAATATCAGCTCAGAAATCGCCTGATCGCAGCGCCCATGGCTGGCATTACAGACAGACCTTTTCGGACGTTGTGCTACGAGATGGGAGCCGGATTGACAGTATCCGAGATGATGTCTTCTAACCCACAGGTTTGGGAAAGCGACAAATCTCGTTTACGGATGGTGCACATTGATGAACCCGGTATTCGCACCGTGCAAATTGCTGGTAGCGATCCGAAAGAAATGGCAGATGCAGCACGTATTAACGTGGAAAGCGGTGCCCAGATTATTGATATCAATATGGGTTGCCCGGCTAAAAAAGTGAATCGCAAGCTCGCAGGTTCAGCCCTCTTGCAGTACCCGGATGTCGTTAAATCGATCCTTACCGAGGTCGTCAATGCAGTGGACGTTCCTGTTACCCTGAAGATTCGCACTGGCTGGGCACCGGAACACCGTAACTGCGAAGAGATTGCCCAACTGGCTGAAGACTGTGGCATTCAGGCTCTGACCATTCATGGCCGTACACGCGCCTGTTTGTTCAATGGAGAAGCTGAGTACGACAGTATTCGGGCAGTTAAGCAGAAAGTTTCCATTCCGGTTATCGCGAATGGCGACATTACTGACCCGCTTAAAGCCAGAGCTGTGCTCGACTATACAGGGGCGGATGCCCTGATGATAGGCCGCGCAGCTCAGGGAAGACCCTGGATCTTTCGGGAAATCCAGCATTATCTGGACACTGGGGAGTTGCTGCCCCCACTGCCTTTGGCAGAGGTTAAGCGCTTGCTTTGCGCGCACGTTCGGGAACTGCATGACTTTTATGGTCCGGCAAAAGGGTACCGAATTGCACGTAAACACGTTTCCTGGTATCTCCAGGAACACGCTCCAAATGACCAGTTTCGGCGCACATTCAACGCCATTGAGGATGCCAGCGAACAGCTGGAGGCGTTGGAGGCATACTTCGAAAATTTTGCGTAAACAGAAATAAAGAGCTGACAGAACTATGTTCGAACAACGCGTAAATTCTGACGTACTGACCGTTTCTACCGTTAACTCTCAGGATCAGGTAACCCAAAAACCCCTGCGTGACTCGGTTAAACAGGCACTGAAGAACTATTTTGCTCAACTGAATGGTCAGGATGTGAATGACCTCTATGAGCTGGTACTGGCTGAAGTAGAACAGCCCCTGTTGGACATGGTGATGCAATACACCCGTGGTAACCAGACCCGTGCTGCGCTGATGATGGGCATCAACCGTGGTACGCTGCGTAAAAAATTGAAAAAATACGGCATGAACTAATTCAGGTTAGCTAAATGCTTGATTAAAAAGGCGCTACTCGGCATGGGGAAGCGCCTTTTTTATAGGTGTCACAAAGGGAGTGACCATGAGAACAGGATGTGAACCGACCCGGTTTGGTAATGAAGCTAAGACCATTATTCACGGTGATGCGCTTGCCGAACTTAAAAAGATCCCCGCCGAAAGTGTCGATCTGATCTTTGCCGACCCACCATATAACATCGGTAAAAATTTTGATGGTCTGATCGAAGCCTGGAAAGAAGATCTGTTTATCGACTGGCTGTTTGAAGTGATTGCAGAGTGCCACCGCGTTCTGAAAAAGCAGGGCAGCATGTACATCATGAACAGCACGGAAAACATGCCCTTTATCGATCTCCAGTGCCGCAAGCTTTTTACCATCAAAAGTCGCATCGTCTGGTCATATGACAGTTCTGGAGTACAGGCGAAAAAACACTACGGCTCCATGTACGACCCCATCCTGATGATGGTGAAAGACGCAAAGAACTACACATTCAACGGTGATGCTATTCTGGTAGAAGCCAAAACCGGATCGCAGCGCGCGTTGATCGATTATCGCAAAAATCCTCCACAGCCATACAATCATCAAAAAGTACCGGGTAACGTCTGGGATTTTCCGCGCGTGCGTTATTTGATGGATGAATATGAGAACCACCCGACGCAAAAACCGGAAGCCTTACTGAAACGCATTATTCTCGCCTCTTCCAACCCAGGCGATATCATTCTCGACCCGTTTGCCGGTAGCTTTACTACCGGTGCCGTAGCCGTCTCCAGCGGGCGAAAATTCATTGGTATTGAGATCAACAGCGAGTACATCAAAATGGGGCTTCGACGGCTGGATGTCGCGTCGCATTACTCTGCGGAAGAACTGGCGAAAGTGAAAAAAAGAAAGACCGGCAACCTGTCAAAACGAAGCCGGTTAAGCGAAGTTGACCCCGATCTCATTGCAAAGTAAAGGAAGTGTAAGCCTGGTTTTCAGATTATTCATTTCGTGTATATTTCCTGCCAGACTTGGTTAAACATGCACAGGCTCAGGTAATGATTCGCAAGTATTGGTGGCTCGTCGTTTTCGCTGTCTTCGTTTTTCTGTTTGATACTTTACTGATGCAGTGGATTGAACTGCTGACAACAGAAACAGACAAATGCCGTAATATGAACTCAGTTAATCCACTAAAACTGGTTAACTGTGACGAACTGAATTTTCAGGACAGAATGTGAATTTACATGACACTTAATTCATTCGTTTGATGAATTAATTTCGTTATGTTTTCATCTGGCATGAACATTCTTAATACGTTATCGACCAGCGCGGGTGCTTGTTTATAAAGATCATAACCCGCCATATTCATTAACCAGTTTTGAACAATTCCGCTGAAGGCACCATTAATAATAATCATCACAACATCTAAATCGAGGTTATTTGCTACACAACCTTGTTGCTGACACGCCTGCAATACTTCGCGGAGAGTCTGCGGATTAAAGCCCATCTTTTCGCGTATCACTCCCTCGGCCAGCATCTCATCATTAAATTCACATTTGTGATATAAGATTTTCAGCAACGCCTGCTGGCGGGGAATTTTGGCAATATATTGCAAGCCGACAATCAATTTTTCACGCAATTGTTGAAACGGGTCATGCTCTAATCCAGCCGTCAAGTGTTCCTGGATTAACTCCCGCAATGAAGGCTGTTGCAACCACATCTCATTAAACAGTTGAGTCTTGTTTTCGAAGTGCCAGTAGATAGCGCCACGCGTAACGTTAGCGGCGTCGGCAATGTCGTTGAGCGTCGTCTTGCTTACGCCATGCTGCGCAAACTGGGCGATGGCAGTTTCAATCAGTTCTTGCCGGGTCTTCAGAGCTTCGGCTTTGGTTCTTTTTGCCATGATTAATTATTCAGGAAATAAATATATTCGACACAGGGTGAGAAAATAGCGAAGGTTAATCTATCATCTAATGTGTATTTATACGAGAGGGTAACATTGAGTTGCTATAAATCGTCAAATAAACAATGTATATTATTTACCTAAAATACATTCGCCACATGAATATATATTTCAATTTACGAGGTTTTAATTCTGCCTCTTTCAACCCGCGTCAAAATAAAACAGTAGAATATTAATCTTTTTTTGTGTTTATGTGCCTTGAGACGCCAGTATTCATAACTATTCCTTACATCGACGAATGATAATTTGTAGGATAGCAAACTGTATTTTTCTTTCTGCGAGTTAACGCGTTGCCTTTCTGGGTAAATAACGCGCTTTTGGTTTTTTGAGGAATAGTAATGACGAAACATGCCAGGTTTTTCCTCCTGCCCTCCTTTATTCTGATCTCCGCGGCTTTAATCGCCGGTTGTAACGATAAGGGAGAAGAGAAAGCTCACGTCGGTGAACCGCAGGTTACCGTTCATATTGTGAAAACGGCCCCGTTAGAAGTTAAGACTGAATTACCAGGCCGCACCAATGCTTACCGTATAGCCGAAGTTCGCCCACAGGTTAGCGGGATCGTACTGAATCGTAATTTCACTGAAGGCAGCGATGTACAAGCAGGCCAGTCCCTGTACCAGATCGATCCCGCGACCTATCAGGCAAATTATAACAGCGCGAAAGGCGAACTGGCGAAAAGTGAAGCCGCCGCCGCCATCGCGCATTTGACGGTAAAACGTTACGTTCCGCTCGTGGGTACGAAATACATCAGCCAGCAGGAGTACGACCAGGCCATTGCTGATGCTCGCCAGGCCGATGCCGCCGTGATTGCCGCAAAAGGCACAGTCGAAAGCGCTCGCATCAATCTCGCTTATACCAAAGTGACTGCGCCAATTAGCGGACGTATCGGCAAATCGACCGTGACCGAAGGCGCTCTTGTCACTAATGGGCAAACGACTGAACTGGCGACTGTCCAGCAGCTCGATCCTATCTACGTTGATGTGACCCAATCCAGCAACGATTTTATGAGGCTGAAGCAATCCGTAGAGCAAGGAAATTTGCATAAGGAAAACGCCACCAGCAACGTAGAGTTGGTCATGGAAAACGGTCAAACCTATCCCCTGAAAGGTACGCTGCAATTCTCTGATGTGACCGTTGATGAAAGCACCGGCTCCATAACCCTACGTGCTGTCTTCCCTAACCCGCAACATACGCTTTTGCCGGGTATGTATGTGCGTGCACGGATTGATGAAGGCGTCCAACCTGACGCCATTCTTATCCCGCAACAAGGCGTTAGCCGCACACCGCGTGGTGATGCAACCGTGCTGATTGTTAACGATAAAAGTCAGGTGGAAGCGCGCCCTGTCGTTGCCAGTCAGGCGATTGGCGATAAATGGTTGATTAGCGAAGGTCTGAAATCTGGCGATCAAGTCATTGTCAGCGGCCTGCAAAAAGCGCGTCCGGGAGAGCAGGTTAAAGCCACTACCGATACCCCCGCAGATACTGCATCGAAGTAAGGTAATCTGACATGGCAAACTTTTTTATTCGACGACCGATATTTGCATGGGTGCTGGCCATTATTCTGATGATGGCGGGCGCACTGGCGATCCTACAATTGCCCGTCGCTCAGTATCCAACCATTGCACCGCCTGCGGTTTCTGTTTCGGCAAACTATCCAGGTGCTGATGCGCAGACCGTGCAGGATACGGTGACGCAGGTTATCGAACAGAATATGAATGGTATCGATAACCTGATGTATATGTCCTCCACCAACGATTCCGCCGGTAGCGTGACAATTACCCTTACCTTCCAGTCCGGGACCGATCCTGATATCGCGCAAGTGCAGGTGCAGAACAAACTCCAGCTCGCCACGCCGTTGCTGCCGCAGGAGGTTCAGCAGCAGGGGATCAGTGTTGAAAAGTCCAGTAGCAGCTATTTGATGGTGGCGGGTTTTGTCTCTGATAACCCAGGCACCACACAGGACGATATCTCGGACTATGTGGCCTCTAACGTTAAAGATACGCTTAGCCGTCTGAATGGCGTCGGTGACGTACAGCTTTTCGGCGCACAGTATGCGATGCGTATCTGGCTGGACGCCGATCTGCTAAACAAATATAAACTGACACCGGTTGATGTGATTAACCAGTTGAAGGTACAGAACGATCAGATCGCTGCCGGACAGTTGGGCGGAACGCCAGCGTTACCAGGGCAACAGTTGAATGCCTCGATTATTGCTCAAACGCGGTTAAAAAATCCGGAAGAATTCGGCAAAGTGACCCTGCGCGTAAACAGTGACGGCTCGGTGGTACGCCTGAAAGATGTCGCACGGGTTGAACTTGGCGGTGAAAACTATAACGTTATCGCTCGTATCAACGGAAAACCGGCGGCGGGCCTGGGGATTAAGCTGGCAACCGGCGCGAATGCTCTCGATACCGCGAAAGCCATTAAGGCAAAACTGGCGGAATTACAGCCATTCTTCCCGCAGGGAATGAAGGTTCTCTACCCTTATGACACCACGCCATTCGTCCAGCTTTCTATTCACGAAGTGGTAAAAACGCTGTTCGAAGCCATTATGCTGGTGTTCCTGGTGATGTATCTGTTCTTGCAGAATATGCGAGCAACGCTGATCCCCACCATTGCGGTACCCGTGGTGTTGTTAGGGACGTTTGCCATCCTCGCCGCTTTTGGTTACTCCATCAACACACTAACGATGTTCGGGATGGTGCTTGCCATCGGGCTGCTCGTCGATGATGCGATAGTGGTGGTGGAGAACGTCGAGCGCGTGATGATGGAGGATAAGCTCCCGCCAAAAGAAGCGACGGAAAAATCGATGTCGCAAATTCAGGGCGCACTGGTGGGTATCGCGATGGTGCTGTCAGCGGTATTTATTCCGATGGCATTCTTCGGCGGTTCTACTGGGGCAATTTATCGCCAGTTCTCTATCACCATCGTTTCGGCAATGGCACTTTCTGTTCTGGTGGCATTGATTCTTACCCCTGCGTTATGTGCAACGCTGCTTAAACCCGTCTCTGCTGAGCATCACGAAAATAAGGGCGGTTTCTTCGGCTGGTTTAATACCACCTTCGATCATAGCGTTAACCACTACACCAACAGCGTCGGCAAAATCCTCGGTTCCACAGGACGATATTTACTGATCTATGCGCTGATTGTTGCAGGAATGGTGGTGTTGTTTTTACGTCTTCCGTCTTCCTTCTTACCTGAAGAGGATCAGGGTGTCTTTCTGACCATGATTCAGTTGCCCGCTGGCGCGACGCAAGAGCGGACGCAAAAAGTGTTGGATCAAGTGACGGATTACTATCTGAAGAACGAGAAAGCGAACGTTGAAAGTGTCTTTACGGTTAACGGCTTTAGCTTCAGCGGCCAGGCACAAAACGCCGGTATGGCCTTCGTCAGTCTGAAACCGTGGGAAGAGCGTAATGGTGATGAAAACAGTGCGGAAGCGGTAATCCATCGTGCCAAAATGGAATTGGGCAAGATCCGCGACGGTTTTGTCATTCCATTCAATATGCCAGCCATTGTTGAACTGGGCACGGCAACGGGTTTCGACTTTGAGTTAATTGATCAGGCTGGGCTGGGTCACGATGCCCTAACCCAGGCCCGTAACCAGTTGCTTGGTATGGCGGCGCAACATCCTGCCAGCTTAGTCAGCGTGCGTCCTAATGGCCTGGAAGACACCGCGCAGTTTAAACTGGAAGTTGACCAGGAAAAGGCGCAGGCATTAAGTGTTTCACTTTCTGACATCAATCAGACCATTTCAACGGCGTTGGGTGGGACTTACGTTAACGACTTCATCGACCGTGGTCGCGTGAAAAAGGTGTATGTTCAGGCGGATGCCAAATTCCGTATGCTGCCAGAAGATGTCGATAAACTTTATGTCCGCAGCGCCAACGGCGAAATGGTGCCATTCTCGGCCTTTACCACTTCACATTGGGTGTATGGCTCTCCGCGACTGGAACGCTACAACGGTCTGCCGTCAATGGAGATTCAGGGGGAAGCCGCGCCAGGAACCAGTTCCGGCGATGCCATGGCGTTGATGGAAAACCTTGCGTCAAAATTACCTGCGGGCATTGGTTATGACTGGACGGGTATGTCGTATCAGGAACGCTTATCGGGAAACCAGGCTCCCGCTCTAGTAGCAATTTCCTTTGTGGTTGTTTTCCTGTGCCTTGCTGCACTCTATGAAAGCTGGTCAATTCCTGTCTCGGTTATGTTGGTCGTGCCGTTAGGGATTGTCGGCGTGCTGCTGGCGGCGACACTCTTTAATCAAAAAAATGACGTCTACTTTATGGTGGGCTTGCTAACGACAATTGGCTTGTCGGCCAAAAACGCTATTTTGATTGTTGAGTTCGCTAAAGATCTCATGGAGAAAGAGGGTAAAGGTGTTGTTGAAGCGACACTAATGGCAGTACGTATGCGTCTGCGTCCTATCCTGATGACCTCTCTCGCCTTTATTCTCGGCGTATTACCGCTAGCTATCAGTAACGGTGCAGGCAGTGGCGCGCAGAACGCAGTGGGTATCGGGGTAATGGGCGGAATGGTCTCTGCAACGTTGCTGGCAATCTTCTTCCTACCGGTGTTCTTTGTGGTGATCCGCCGTTGCTTTAAAGGATAAATCAGAAACATAAAGGCACTTTCGGGTGCCTTTATTATTTTCAGTGAAACCCATAAAAATTAATAAGATATTCTTCCACTCACTCTTTAAAAACTTTCTATAGTTCCCGCTCCCTTCACTATTTTTACAATTCACATAATTTGTCATTATTCATTCCGCAATATTTATAACCTCCGGTGATAAAATGGCATTCAGCTCGTTAATAAGAGAGTTAACTTATTAAGCGTTAGCGTTTATTACTGAGGTAACACCATGAAAAGATTAATTCCTGTGGCATTGCTCACCGCATTGCTGGCGGGCTGTGCTCACGATTCGCCCTGCGTTCCGGTTTATGACGATCAGGGTTGTCTGGTTCACACCAATACCTGTATGAAAGGCACGACTCAGGATAACTGGGAAACGGCTGGGGCTATTGCCGGCGGGGCAGCGGCTGTTGCTGGCCTGACGATGGGGATCATCGCTCTGTCGAAATAACTGAACAGGGCGCGGAGTTTCGCGCTCTGTTTAACGATACAGTATCTTTACATAAGATAAAATATTGCTATATTCTGCTGGCTAATTCTCTGCTGATTTAGCATGTTATATCGCGTTATTTCGCTGCTTTCGAAATAACGCATCAATTTAACTTTCACACTTCCCACCAGAAATATACTCACGCTAACAATCATTATTCTGCTTAGTAAAACACGCGTAAATATTTTGCGCCAAAATGTGGCGCATGTTTCATTTTCGCACCATTGCGGGGCGCTGTTTTTATTATTTCCTGTCTACACTCAGCTTATTGCGACGCGAAATCGTGCGCAAAAGCTGGCACTACTTTTGCTTATAAGAGGATGGCCACAGACAGGTAAAAGACGTTTCCCAAACGTCCTATAACGATAATTTTCGCCTCACAGGAAGCATTATGAAAAAGATGATGATAGCCACACTGGCTGCCGCCAGCGTGCTGCTTGCCGTTGCAAATCAGGCGCATGCTGGCGCGACGCTTGATGCCGTTCAGAAAAAAGGTTTTGTGCAATGCGGGATCAGTGATGGATTACTTGGGTTCTCTTATGCCGATGCAGACGGTAAGTTTTCAGGTATTGATGTTGATGTTGATGTTGATGTTGATGTTGATGTTGATGTTGATGTTGATGTTGATGTTGATGTTGATGTTGATGTTTGTCGTAGTGTTGCCGCTGCTGTATTTGGTGACGACACGAAAGTGAAATATACCCCACTCACAGCAAAAGAACGCTTCACGGCTTTACAGTCAGGGGAAGTGGATTTGCTCTCCCGTAATACGACCTGGACTTCATCTCGCGACGCCGGGATGGGAATGGCATTTACTGGCGTCACTTATTACGACGGCATTGGCTTCCTGACGCACGATAAAGCGGGGCTAAAAAGCGCGAAAGAACTGGATGGCGCTACCGTCTGTATTCAGGCGGGTACTGATACCGAACTCAACGTTGCCGACTATTTCAAGGCAAACAATATGAAGTACACACCGGTGACTTTCGATCGCTCTGACGAATCAGCGAAGGCACTGGAATCTGGTCGCTGCGATACGCTGGCCTCGGATCAGTCGCAACTGTATGCCCTGCGCATCAAATTAAGCAACCCAGCTGAATGGATTGTCTTACCGGAGGTTATCTCTAAAGAACCGCTTGGGCCGGTAGTTCGTCGTGGCGATGATGAATGGTTCTCGATTGTACGCTGGACGCTTTTCGCCATGCTGAATGCTGAAGAGATGGGCATCAATTCCCAGAACGTCGATGAAAAAGCGGCTAATCCAGCAACGCCTGATATGGCACATCTGCTGGGTAAAGAAGGCGATTACGGCAAGGATCTGAAGTTGGATAATAAATGGGCCTATAACATCATCAAACAGGTGGGTAACTACTCGGAAATTTTCGAGCGTAACGTAGGTTCAGAAAGCCCGCTGAAAATTAAACGTGGGCAAAATAATCTCTGGAATAACGGCGGTATTCAGTACGCGCCGCCCGTGCGTTAAGTCGGTGTGAGGTAACGAGCGTCGCTACGGCGGCGCTCTCTTCAGCGTTATGCTTTCCGAGGTTTCTATGTCTCATCGCCGCTCAACCGTTAAAGGCTCACTCTCCTTTGCCAACCCTACGGTTCGTGCCTGGTTATTCCAGATCCTTGCCGTTGTTGCTGTTGTCGGAATTGTTGGTTGGTTATTTCACAACACTGTAACGAATCTCAGTAATCGTGGCATTACTTCAGGTTTTGCCTTTCTGGATCGCGGCGCTGGCTTCGGTATTGTCCAGCATTTGATCGATTACCAGCAGGGCGACACCTACGGACGCGTTTTTATTGTCGGCTTACTCAATACGCTACTGGTTTCTGCATTGTGTATTGTGTTCGCTTCTGTTTTAGGCTTCTTTATCGGTCTGACGAGACTTTCGGATAACTGACTGCTACGAAAGCTATCCACAATTTATATTGAGATCTTCCGTAATATTCCCCCGCTGCTGCAAATCTTCTTCTGGTACTTTGCCGTGTTGCGCAATTTGCCCGGACCACGCGCCAGGCTGTGAGCGCGTTTGATCTGGCCTTTTTGAGCAATCGTGGGCTTTATATTCCGTCACCGCAGCTGGGAGACGGATTTATTGCGTTTATCCTGGCTGTTGTTATGGCTATAGTCCTTTCTGTTGGGCTATTCCGCTTTAATAAAACATACCAGATAAAGACCGGACAACTGCGCCGCACCTGGCCGTTCGCCGCAGTGTTGATCATCGGTTTGCCTTTACTGGCGCAATGGCTTTTTGGCGCAGCACTACACTGGGATGTCCCAGCCCTACGAGGCTTTAACTTCCGCGGCGGAATGGTTTTAATTCCTGAACTGGCAGCCTTAACGCTGGCACTTTCGGTTTATACCTCTGCATTTATCGCCGAGATTATCCGCGCTGGGATCCAGGCAGTGCCTTATGGTCAACATGAAGCGGCTCGGTCACTGGGGTTACGCTACGCCAGGTCATTATTCCCCAGGCACTGCGAGTGATTATTCCGCCGTTAACCAGCCAGTATCTCAACATCGTCAAAAACTCCTCTCTTGCCGCCGCTATTGGCTATCCCGATATGGTTTCGCTGTTTGCTGGCACCGTGCTGAACCAGACGGGGCAAGCCATCGAGACGATAGCCATGACCATGTCGGTCTATCTGATTATCAGCCTGACTATCTCGCTGCTGATGAATATCTATAACCGCCGCATCGCGATCGTTGAACGCTAAGGAGTCATGATGACAAAAGTATTGCTGTCTCAGCCCTCGCGCCCAGCGAGCCATAACTCAAGCCGCGCGATGGTGTGGGTGCGAAAAAATCTGTTCTCCAGCTGGAGCAATAGCCTGCTGACTATTGGCTGCATATGGTTGATGTGGGAACTGATCCCACCGTTGCTGAACTGGGCATTTTTGCAGGCTAACTGGGTTGGCTCAACGCGTGCCGACTGCACAAAAGCCGGTGCCTGTTGGGTCTTCATCCACGAACGATTTGGTCAGTTTATGTATGGACTTTACCCACACGACCAACGCTGGCGAATTAACCTGGTATTACTGATTGGCCTTGTGTCAATCGCACCAATGTTCTGGAAAATACTCCCGCATCGCGGTCGCTATATTGCGGTCTGGGCGGTGATTTACCCACTGATTGTCTGGTGGCTGATGTATGGCGGTTTTTTTGGTCTTGAGCGGGTTGAAACCCGGCAATGGGGCGGGCTGACGCTAACTTTAATTATTGCATCCGTTGGGATTGCGGGGGCGCTACCGTGGGGGATCTTACTGGCGTTAGGTCGCCGCTCCCATATGCCGATTGTGCGTATCTTATCGGTCATTTTTATCGAGTTCTGGCGCGGCGTACCGCTGATTACCGTATTGTTTATGTCTTCGGTCATGCTGCCGTTGTTTATGGCAGAAGGCACCAGTATCGACAAACTGATCCGCGCGCTGGTTGGCGTGATCCTGTTTCAGTCAGCATATGTTGCGGAAGTCGTGCGAGGCGGATTACAGGCCCTACCTAAAGGGCAATATGAAGCGGCAGAGTCGCTGGCGTTGGGGTACTGGAAAACTCAGGGGCTGGTTATTCTGCCACAGGCGTTGAAGCTGGTAATTCCTGGGCTGGTAAATACCATCATCGCACTCTTCAAAGATACCAGCCTGGTGATCATCATCGGCTTGTTCGATCTTTTCAGTAGCGTTCAGCAGGCAACCGTTGATCCCGCCTGGTTGGGTATGTCGACGGAAGGGTATGTTTTCGCCGCGCTGATCTACTGGATCTTTTGTTTCAGCATGTCACGTTATAGCCAACATCTGAAAAAACGTTTTAACACCGGGCGTACACCGCATTGAGGACACTATGAGCCAAATTTTACTGCAACCTGCTAACGCGATGATTACGCTGGAAAACGTCCATAAATGGTATGGACAATTCCATGTTTTGAAAAATATAAATTTAACCGTGCAACCGGGAGAACGGATCGTTCTGTGTGGCCCTTCTGGTTCCGGTAAATCGACAACCATTCGTTGTATTAATCATCTGGAAGAACATCAACAGGGACGGATTGTCGTAGATGGCATCGAACTTAATGAAGATATCCGCAATATTGAGCGCGTCAGGCAAGAAGTGGGAATGGTATTTCAGCATTTCAATCTCTTCCCTCATCTGACCGTTTTACAGAACTGTACCCT
Organism: Shigella sp. FC1567; assembly: GCF_001743015.1. Taxonomy (NCBI): domain Bacteria; kingdom Pseudomonadati; phylum Pseudomonadota; class Gammaproteobacteria; order Enterobacterales; family Enterobacteriaceae; genus Shigella; species Shigella sp. FC1567. The sequence continues at coordinate 994 of NZ_MIIV01000516.1, read as the reverse complement.
GGCACCGATTTGGGTACGCAAGATGCCTAAGAAAGAGGCTGAAGCTCTGGCGATGCATTACCTTGAGCGGGTGAGAATTGCCGAACATGCGCATAAGTTTCCCGGACAGATTTCAGGTGGTCAGCAGCAACGCGTTGCCATTGCGCGTTCGCTGTGTATGAAGCCGAAAATTATGTTGTTTGATGAACCAACGTCGGCGCTCGATCCGGAGATGGTGAAAGAGGTGCTGGATACGATGATTGGGCTGGCGCAGTCGGGTATGACAATGTTGTGTGTAACACATGAGATGGGGTTTGCACGTACCGTCGCTGACCGGGTAATTTTTATGGATCGTGGGGAGATAGTGGAACAAGCTGCACCTGATGAATTTTTTACGCATCCTAAATCAGAGCGTACGAGGGCATTTTTATCGCAGGTAATCCATTAATTGAATGTTAGTTCGAAAAGCAAAAAGGCCATCCTTTCGGATGGCCTTTTTGCTTGATTTGATGTCTGGCAGTTTATGGCGGGCGTCCTGCCCGCCACCCTCCGGGCCGTTGCTTCGCAACGTTCAAATCCGCTCCCGGCGGATTTGTCCTACTCGAGAGAGTGTTCACCGACAAACAACAGATAAAACAAAAGGCTCAGTCGGAAGACTGGGCCTTTTGTTTTATTTGATGTCTGGCAGTTCCCTACTCTCGCATGGGAAGACCCCACACTACCATCGGCGCTACGGCGTTTCACTTCTGAGTTCGGCATGGGGTCAGGTGGGACCACCGCGCTACTGCCGCCAGACAAATTCTTTTCTAATTTGCCGAACTTTAACCTAAAAAGTGGTGCTGATACCCAGAGTCGAACTGGGGACCTCACCCTTACCAAGGGTGCGCTCTACCAACTGAGCCATATCAGCACGCTAAATTTGATGCCTGGCAGTTCCCTACTCTCGCATGGGGAGACCCCACACTACCATCGGCGCTACGGCGTTTCACTTCTGAGTTCGGCATGGGGTCAGGTG
>NZ_MIIV01000515.1:0-20019 GCF_001743015.1 Shigella sp. FC1567 | reverse complement strand
CGAACTCCGCCTTCGCAAAATAAGCGGAAGCCTGGCGAAGGATATCGTTACTGCGGCGCAGTTCACGATTTTCACGTTCCAGCTCTTTCAGACGCTGACGTTCAGCGGTGGTGAGCCCGCCATCACCGCCTCCGGTATCCCGCTCATGCTGGCGTACCCAGACACGCAGAGTCTCCGGTGTACAGCCAATCTTTGGGGCAATGGAACAAATTGCCGCCCACTGTGAGTCATATTCGCCCTGACTTTCCAGAACCATACGAATCGCCCTCTGACGGACTTCGGGGGAAAAACGAGTATTTTTAGTCATCCTGTTTACCTCTTTCTCAGGGAGTTTAGTCTCCAGGATTCCCGGGGCGGTTCAGTAGGAACTTCGGCGGTAAGTCTGGGATTAACGGCAAATTACGCACGTACCGGAGGGCAGGTGACTGCAGGGAATGTGCAATCGATTATTGGCGTGACTTTTGTTTATCAATAAAGAAATCACAGGGCATTGCTAATGCAGTTACGCAATATTACCTGAAGCTAAAAACCTGCACGTTAGCCCTTTGTAGGCCAGATAAGACGCGTCAGCGTCGCATCTGGCATAAACAAAGCGCACTTTGCTGGTCTGTTCCCCTCACCCTAACCCTCTCCCCGGAGGGGCGAGGGGACTGTCCGGGCACATTTTTAGACTTTGTCATCAGTCAGAGCCTGCCATTGGCAGCTCTGGTGTTCTTTTACGCTACCTTGCTAATAATCAGCCCAACCACGGAGTTGACCAGTTCCAGCAGACCCCAGGTTTTCAACGTGTCTTTTACTGACAGGTCAAAATAATCTAAGAGGCATTGCTAATGCAGTGAATGTGTCTGAACCTGCGGTCGTTGTCAGTACCAGCATCAGACCAATGCCGAATACTACCCAGAGAATGTTAAGCACATGCATAACGTTTTACCTTACCTGGTTGAACCGTTGTTATTTTGGGCGACATGTTATGTAAATTGGTCAACCATTGTTGCGATGAATGTCACATCCTCTGATCAATAACCATCGATTACCTTTTGCTGCAATTTGCAGCAACAACCATGAGAGTGAAATTCTTGTGATTTGGTTAACCAATTTCAGGATTTGGGTTGATATATCTTACCAAAAGGTAGAACTTATACGCCATCTCATCCGATGCAACGCCACGGCTGCGGTCTGGTTGTTCATCCGGATACCTAAACAACTCCAAGGTTCCGCGTCTCTTTGCTGTGGAACCCACTATGTGAAAGAGGAAAAATCATGGAACAGACCTGGCGCTGGTACGGCCCAAACGATCTGGTTTCTTTAGCTGATGTCCGTCAGGCGGGCGCAACTGGCGTGGTTACCGCGCTGCACCATATCCCGAACGGCGAAGTATGGTCCGTAGAAGAGATCCTCAAACGCAAGGCGATCGTTGAAGACGCAGGCCTGGTGTGGTCTGTCGTAGAAAGCGTACCAATTCACGAAGATATCAAAACCCACACTGGCAACTATGAGCAGTGGATCGCTAACTATCAGCAGACTCTGCGCAACCTGGCGCAGTGCGGCATTCGCACCGTGTGCTACAACTTCATGCCGGTGCTCGACTGGACCCGTACTGACCTCGAATACGTGCTGCCAGACGGCTCCAAAGCTCTGCGCTTCGACCAGATCGAATTCGCTGCATTCGAAATGCATATCCTGAAACGTCCAGGCGCGGAAGCGGATTACACCGAAGAAGAAATTGCTCAGGCAGCTGAACGCTTCGCCACTATGAGCGATGAAGACAAAGCGCGTCTGACGCGTAACATCATTGCCGGTCTGCCGGGCGCGGAAGAAGGGTATACCCTCGACCAGTTCCGTAAGCACCTGGAGCTGTACAAAGATATCGATAAAGCGAAGCTGCGCGAAAACTTTGCCGTCTTCCTGAAAGCGATTATTCCAGTTGCTGAAGAAGTTGGCGTGCGTATGGCGGTTCACCCGGACGATCCGCCGCGCCCGATCCTCGGCCTGCCGCGCATTGTTTCCACCATTGAAGATATGCAGTGGATGGTTGATACCGTAAACAGCATGGCGAACGGTTTCACCATGTGCACCGGTTCCTACGGCGTGCGTGCTGACAACGATCTGGTTGATATGATCAAGCAGTTCGGTCCGCGTATTTACTTCACCCATCTGCGCTCCACCATGCGTGAAGATAACCCGAAAACCTTCCACGAAGCGGCGCACCTGAACGGTGACGTTGATATGTACGAAGTGGTGAAAGCGATTGTTGAAGAAGAACACCGTCGTAAAGCGGAAGGCAAAGAAGACCTGATCCCGATGCGTCCGGACCACGGTCATCAGATGCTGGACGACCTGAAGAAGAAAACCAACCCAGGTTACTCCGCAATTGGTCGTCTGAAAGGCCTGGCCGAAGTTCGCGGTGTCGAACTGGCGATCCAGCGCGCTTTCTTTAGCCGTTAATATCCACCGGCATGGCTGCGCGCCGTGCCGGTTCCTTCTTCCTTGCCGTCACTCTCTGAAGACGGATTCTGGAGTTTACGATGACTACTATTGTTGACAGCAATCTGCCGGTTGCCCGTCCGTCATGGGATCATTCTCGTCTGGAATCACGCATTGTGCATCTCGGTTGCGGGGCGTTTCACCGCGCACATCAGGCGCTGTATACCCATCATCTGCTGGAAAGCACCGACAGCGACTGGGGCATCTGCGAAGTTAACCTGATGCCAGGCAACGACCGCGTGCTGATCGAAAACCTGAAAAAACAGCAACTGCTGTACACCGTAGCGGAAAAAGGCGCAGAAAGCACCGAGCTGAAAATTATCGGTTCGATGAAAGAAGCGCTGCATCCGGAAATCGACGGCTGCGAAGGTATTCTCAACGCGATGGCGCGTCCGCAAACGGCGATTGTCTCTCTAACGGTCACGGAAAAAGGCTACTGCGCTGATGCGGCAAGCGGTCAACTGGATCTCAATAACCCGCTGATCAAGCACGATCTAGAAAACCCGACTGCGCCGAAGTCCGCGATTGGTTACATCGTCGAAGCCTTGCGTCTGCGTCGTGAAAAAGGGCTGAAAGCATTTACGGTGATGTCCTGCGATAACGTGCGTGAAAACGGTCATGTGGCGAAGGTCGCGGTACTGGGGCTGGCTCAGGCACGTGACCCGCAGCTGGCGGCATGGATTGAAGAGAACGTCACCTTCCCGTGCACCATGGTTGACCGCATCGTTCCGGCGGCGACGCCAGAAACCTTACAGGAAATTGCTGACCAGCTGGGTGTTTACGACCCGTGCGCCATTGCCTGCGAACCGTTCCGTCAGTGGGTGATTGAAGATAACTTCGTTAATGGTCGCCCGGACTGGGATAAAGTGGGCGCACAGTTCGTTGCAGACGTTGTGCCGTTCGAAATGATGAAGCTGCGTATGCTGAACGGCAGCCACTCTTTCCTGGCATACCTCGGTTACCTCGGCGGCTATGAAACTATTGCCGACACCATGACTAACCCGGATTATCGCAAAGCGGCCTTTGCCCTGATGATGCAGGAACAAGCGCCAACGCTGTCTATGCCGGAGGGTACGGACCTGAAGGCCTATGCGACGCTGCTGATCTAGCGTTTCAGCAACCCGTCTCTGCGTCACCGTACCTGGCAGATTGCGATGGACGGCAGCCAGAAGTTACCGCAGCGTCTGCTGGACCCGGTGCGTCTGCACCTGCAAAATGGCGGCAGCTGGCGTCACCTGGCGCTGGGCGTGGCTGGCTGGATGCGTTACACCCAGGGCGTGGATGAGCAGGGTAATGCCATTGACGTGGTCGACCCGATGCTGGCCGAGTTCCAGAAGATTAACGCGCAGTATCAGGGCGCAGACCGCGTGAAAGCGCTGCTGGGCCTGAGCGGTATTTTTGCCGATGATCTGCCGCAGAATGCCGACTTTGTTGGCGCGGTGACGGCGGCATATCAGCAGCTGTGCGAACGCGGTGCGCGCGAGTGTGTGGCTGCGCTGTAACTAACTGATTACCCTACAGACTTACTGGTCAATCAAACTGATATTTGGTTGACCAGTTTTCGTTTTTTTGCCCACCTGTACGTGCTAACTTCCAGTGCTAATGGTATAGTTTGAGATTAACGGGGGCCGTAAAATTGCCCGTTGTAGGCCGGATAAGGCGTTCACGCCGCATCCGGCAAAAATTTGATTAACCGCACCTAACGGACACAACACCATGAAATCTGCCACCTCTGCGCAAAGACCTTACCAGGAAGTCGGGGCGATGATCCGCGATCTGATCATAAAGACGCCGTACAATCCTGGCGAACGGCTGCCGCCGGAGCGTGAAATTGCAGAAATGCTTGATGTCACGCGGACGGTGGTACGTGAAGCGCTGATCATGCTGGAGATCAAAGGGCTGGTGGAAGTGCGCCGGGGTGCCGGTATCTATGTTCTTGATAGCTCAGGCAGCCACAACACAGACAGTCCGGATGCCAACGTCTGCAATGATGCCGGCCCCTTTGAATTGTTGCAGGCGCGACAGCTTCTTGAGAGCAACATCGCGGAATTTGCCGCCCTGCAGGCTACCCGCGAAGATATCGTCAAAATGCGTCAGGCATTGCAACTGGAAGAGCGTGAACTGGCTTCCAGCGCGCCGGGTAGCAGCGAAAGCGGTGACATGCAGTTCCATCTCGCCATTGCTGAAGCAACGCATAACAGCATGCTGGTGGAGTTATTCCGTCAGTCCTGGCAGTGGCGGGAAAACAATCCAATGTGGATCCAGTTGCACAGCCATCTGGATGACAGCCTGTATCGCAAAGAGTGGTTGGGCGATCACAAACAGATCCTTGCCGCGTTAATCAAAAAAGATGCCCGAGCGGCGAAGCTGGCAATGTGGCAGCATCTGGAAAACGTTAAGCAACGTCTGCTGGAATTCTCGAACGTTGACGATATTTATTTTGACGGCTATCTGTTTGATTCATGGCCGCTGGATAAAGTCGACGCCTGACTGATTATGATAAGCGCAAGGGTAAACGTTCCTTGCGCTTTCTTAAATTAAGAAGTCGCAATGAGTATTACTTTGTAAATTGCAGGGTATTGTTTAAATATCTATATAACCTGAATGTTAGTACTCATTCTTCTCAGTGGTTATTTGCCAATATAATTCCATTCACCATTTTTTAATTCAAACAGTTCTGGAAGAGATGACGGTTGCAGAGTCATGCGTTTGAGTGGCGCATCTTCATCACCGGGGATAACGTTATATCCCATTTTTGCATGGATCTCCGCGGTACCAGGATAGGCTTCTATACCAATTATTGGGTCATTTCCCATTCCAATATTAGCATTAAGTAATGCGGCAAGGGCGAATCCGGAAGAATTTGCCACCCCTGAGACAGTTATTATCTGATCAATATAGATATCAATTCTTGGCTGCTCATTGGTCCATCTTTTTGCCTGAGAAGCTGGAAGGGTTGAAATATATCCTATCGTGGTTCCGGCATAACCAGGAACATTGTAACCAGGGCCTAATGTTATTTCATGAACTGTATAGTCCTCAACAGGATCGAAAGGGCTCTTCATAAATAAATTTAGCCGTAAACCTTCTGCTAACTCTGTAGCAGCATGCGCCTTTTTACATATGCCACCATATATTTCGTCTAAAGCTGAGGTGATTTTCAAGTTTCGATAGAGCATACGTCCTGTTGTTGTAATACCATTGAATTCTCTGCATGTATCTGTCGCATAATTAAATGGCCAGGACTGTTTGCCAATATTAAGTTTTCTAATTTCGACAACGCTTTTTCCATCGTAATTATGGTTATTTCCACGAGTAAGAGGCAGAAGATAGATATTTTCCGTATCCATGCGTGTATATTCATATTCACGTGTTAACTTATTGTCGACTTTTGGATGATGAAGGAAGTGATTATCTGTAATAATTTGACTCTGAAGGGCATTGCTTAATGGCATAGACATAATAGTTACCTTTTATGAGTATTTCACCGATGTTTAGAAAAATAGATAAATTTTTCTGTAGTAAAAAAGAAGTAAAAAAATGACATGCATGTTTCTGTTGTAGTGATATCAACTCTACACGGTGATATTAAAGGGTAGGAAACACTCTAAAGTATCAAAAAACGCTCATTTGAAATTATTTTCATGCAATTAAAAAGCATATCTTATTACTAATTGGAATTTGATGTTGCTATATTGATGTCTATATTAATAATGCCTATGAATGGTATTTTTGATGTATTTGATATGTTATCAATTTATATTATTTACAAACTAATTGTTTCAAATAATACATGGCTGATTATGCGGAAATAAATAATTTCCCACCGGAATTAAGTAGCGGCGGTGACAAGTATTTTCATCTACGTAACTATTCGGAATATTCAGAATATACTAGCGGTTTTTTTTTGAGTTTGATGATTTTTATCAAATCATGACTTTTTTCCTGAAAAGTCAGTAGATATTCATAGGCAAGTAAGGTTTTATACTTTGCTGACAGGATTCAGGCCTGTCTCAGACTGACATGGATGTAATGAACAAAAGGGAATGGCTATGGAAAATGAGCATCAATACAGTGGTGCCCGGTGTTCAGGGCAAGCCGCATATGTTGCTAAACGTCAGGAGTGCGCAAAATGATGCGCCAATCACTTCAGGCTGTTTTACCTGAAATTTCAGGCAATAAAACGTCATTGCTGCGTAAATCGGTATGCAGCGATCTCCTCACTCTTTTTAATTCTCCTCATTCGGCATTACCGTCATTACTTGTTTCAGGCATGCCCGAGTGGCAAGTGCATAACCCGAGCGACAAACATCTCCAGAGCTGGTATTGCCGTCAGCTGCGTTCTGCACTGTTATTTCATGAGCCACGGATTGCGGCGTTGCAGGTTAATTTGAAAGAAGCGTACTGCCACACTCTGGCGATCAGCCTTGAGATAATGCTGTACCACGACGATGAACCGCTAACGTTTGATCTGGTCTGGGATAATGGCGGTTGGCGCAGTGCGACGCTTGAGAATGTCAGCTAAGCACAATCTCCAGCTCGCGCAGTTCACGCCAGAAGCGTTCGGCAACTGGATTCATGCGGGTATTCATACGGTATGCGTAGGCCTGAATCGGGATCACCAGTTCGTCCCGATTCAGCACAACGAGTTGCCCGCTGCGAATTTCTTGTTGGATGGCATACTCCGGCAGCCAGGCAATCCCACAGCCGTCGAGGGCAACCTGCTTTAATAGCTCGCTCATCGAAGAGACAAAAAAGGTGCTGAAACTTAACTCGCTGTGGCGCGTCAGGGTGCGATTAATCAATCGCCCCATGTAGGAGTTGCGGCTGTAATTCAGTAACGGAAAGTGTGGCTGCGCGAGGTTAAAAATTGCTTCTCCGTATTCGTCACTGGCGCAAACGGGGAACAATTGAGATTCAAATAAGCGAATGTGGTCAAACGGTGCTTCCAGCAAATCTTCGTCGTGAAAGGAAAAAATACAGTCACTTTGCCCTTCACGCAGTTTATCGACTGCTTCATCGACATCAATAGCTTCAATCGCCCAGGTAAAGAGCGGCGGCATCTGGCTGATAATGGACGGTAACAGACCGAGGGAAAGAGAGTGTGCAGCGGCTATCTTGATTTTACGTTGCGCGTAATCGCTGCCGCCACGCAGCTCTGCAAGGTTACTTTCTAACTGTTGCAACAGATGGCGGATCTGCGAATGGAAGATTTTCCCTTGTTCTGAGAGTTGCAGCGGCGTCACCTGGCGGTTAAACAATTCAACGCCAATCGCCTGTTCCAGCGCGCGGATGCGGCGGCTGAATGCCGGTTGCGAGACGTTACGACTGACTGCCGCCTGGGAAAAATTGCGGCATTTTTCCAGGGTCAGAAAATCATAAAGCCATTTGGTTTCAATATTATGCAAAACCGCACAACAGTCATCCATTACGTTTTACTCTGTCAGCCGCCCTTGCGGGCATTCTACGTCCATTAGGGCGGCTGACAACCGTTTAAGCCGTTTCAAACGTTCCTTTCACGCAGGCTTTGCCGTCTTTGACCATCAGTTTGCCGCGAGCATATACCTGCTCAATGCGCAATTCTGGCGTCATGACTAGTAAGTCTGCGTCATTGCCAGGCAGAATTTCGCCTTTCCCGCTCAGGTTAAGGAAACCGGCTACGCTACTGGTGAGCGGGCGCAGGGCATCGCTGATACTGAAATCATAGTCTTTGACCAGCACCTGCACGGTTTCCAGCAACGTTTCAAAACCTGCAACACCGATATGGGTTAAATTCCCTTCGTCATCGAAGAACGGCTGGCTACCGTTGCCGTCGGAGCTGAGGGTGACGCGTGCCAGCGGAATACCCGCCTGAACGGCGCGGGCAATACCTTCGGCAGGGGCGACCGGTTCGTCAATGCTGCTGGTGATATCGATGGTGCCGCCTTTGCGCGCGAACTCCAGCGCCTGCTCAAACAACGGTACGTTGCGGTTAACGTGGGTCGGCAGCAGCTTGCTGATCGGCACATCGCAGTTTTCCAGCAGGTCATAAATAGGCTGTAACGCCTTTTTACTGTCGCCCATGTGGAACACGGTGACGCCAGGTTTACTGCCGAGCAAACCGCCAACGCGGGATTCTGCCGCCATATTAGCCAGGTGATAAACGTCCGGTGCGGCAGAACGGTGATCAGAGATGGCGCATTTCACGCCAATCACACGATCGATAATCGCCACGTCTTTTTCCACGGAACCCGTAATAGTGCGGGAAGGGACATGATAAGCGCCGGTCAGCATCCAGGCGCTGATGCCTTCTTCATTGAGCGCACGGGTCTTGGCGAGCAGGGATTCCGGGTGGCGAGAGATAGAGTCGGTGCCCAGCAGACCAACCACTGACGTGACGCCCGCTTCCGTCAGGCGACTTAGCGCCACTTCCGGCGTGCGCGTCGTGGGACCTGCTTCGCCGCCACCGCCAATCAAATGGACGTGTTGATCAATAAAACCTGGGCAGAGGATCTGCCCACTGAGATCGACAACCGTGCAGTTCGGTACAATGTCAGAAGGGATATTGCTGGCAACGGCGATAATTTTGCCGTTAGCGACGAGGACATCGCAAATTCCCCGATCTTCCGGCGCATACAAATGCGCTCCCTGCAGCAGGGTAAAACCGGCTGCGGTATAATCAATCATGGTAACTCCTTGTTAAACAATAAGCTGCATAACCCAGATCGACAGCAATGCGTTAATCACGCAGACCGTAATGATATGCGGGTAATATTTGGCATTCACTTCGGCTGTCCCCAGGCAGCGACCGACATTTTGCACCGGGTTGCCCATTAAATACATCGCGGGCAGTAAAACGGTGACATCGTGACCGGTTAATGCGCCAGCGGTTGCCAGACTGGCGGCAACACCGACTGCGCCCCCCATACTCATTAATGCGGCTAAAAGGACGGTTGCCGCTTCACCGGGTAATCCCCACAGCGCCATTACGGGTTCACAGATATGCCCCACCCAGTCGAGCAGGCCGGTAATTTTCAGCGCCTGAATGATGACAAACGCCATCACCACGTTTGGCAGCAGGTTGGTCGTGGCGATAGTAAAGCCACGGCGCGCGCCATCGATAAACATATCCATGACGTTTTTGCGGACCTGAGTTGTCATGCTTGCGCTCCTTGCGTTGGGTTGCGACGTTCTTCGAAGTTAAGCCAGACGCGCAAAATGTTGGCTCCGACAAATTTAAACACCAGGATGACGGCTAAAGGTACGATTACGGACGTGCCCAGAAAGGCGAACACCGCGACGCCGGAAGAGAAGTAGTTGGTGATGATGGCGCTACCGCTGGTTTGATATGCGGCGAAAATCACTTTATCGCGTTCGGTAATTTCACCTTCCTGCGCCAGCTCTTTGGTCATACCGGCGGCGGCATCAGTGTTTTGCAAGTTAGCGATCAGCGCCAGCGAGCAGATCCCTGGAATGCCCAACAACGGTTTTAGCACAGGTGTCATTAACTGCTGCGCGGCGCGTAATCCACCAAGACCATCGGTAATTGAAATAATCCCCAGAGAGAGAATGACTGACGGTGCCAGCTCCAGCGCAAAGAGAAAGCCATCTTTAGCCCCCGCACCACCCGCGCCGCGAAATGAGGTGGTGGCTCCGTTCGCACCAGGCAGTTGCCCAAACGATCCGTTCAGAACGGAAAAATCAAAAACGCGCCACCAGCTGTCTGTTCCGGAAAAAACACCGGAAAAAAGATTATGGTGAGAAAAAAAGCCAGATACCCTTTAATGCCCACTTTTTCTGTCGCCAGCTCCCCGGCTACAGCATCCCCTTGTTGTGTCATAACAATCCCCATTGTTTTTTTGTGTTTGTGTGTTGCTTGAGCCAGGAAAATTCCTGGAACTGAAAAACCTTATCAGCCATGTGGGTATGGGGAAAATGCAAGTATGTTTCTGGCTATGCGTTTTTTGCATAGGGGAAACATTACGCTGTGTGGAAAAGGTTCTGCGCAGGATTGAGTTGCAGAAAATTCATAAACCCAGTGACAATGACATTGGTAAATAAAAACAGAAAATCCAGGGACGAAAACGAGATGGCAAAGCACAACGAAAAAGAGCTGGCGGATACGAGCAAGTTTTTAAGTTTTGTCCTCCGACACAAACCGGAGGCGATTGGTATCGTACTGGACCGTGAAGGATGGGCGGATATCGATAAGCTCATACTTTGTGCCCAAAAAGCGGGCAAGCGATTAACCCGTGCATTGCTGGATACCGTGGTCGCAACCAGCGATAAAAAGCGTTTTAGTTATTCCAGTGATGGTAGGTGCATCCGCGCGGTTCAGGGGCATTCGACTTCGCAGGTCGCTATTTCCTTTGCCGAAAAAACACCGCCACAGTTTCTCTACCACGGTACGGCAAGCCGTTTCCTTGACGAGATAAAAAAAACAGGGGCTGATTGCAGGGGATCGTCATTACGTGCATCTCTCTGCTGATGAAGCAACGGCACGCAAAGTGGGAGCAAGACACGGATCGCCGGTTGTCTTAACCGTCAAAGCACAGGAAATGGCGAAACGAGGCATTCCTTTCTGGCAAGCGGAAAACGGAGTCTGGCTGACATCAACGGTTGCGGTCGAATTTCTTGAGTGGTAAGGGAAACACTCCTCATGAAGTGACCACTTGCAGCTTAAATAATTGTACTGTGCTGATAAGCGCAGCAATAAACAACGCCGCCGCGCCGCAGAGAGTGGCGCCGGCAAGCGCCGATGTTCCATTGCCGAGCATACTGGTCAGCGCCGGGCCGAGGATTTGTCCAATGCCGTAAATGAGCGTCACAAAGCCTAAAAGATTGAGATTTCCCGGAACGCTCAGTTGGCGGGCGATAGTCATCACCAGAGATGTCGTGCCCATAAAGGTACCGCCAAAACCGATACTACTAATGATAAGCAAGAGAGGAGAGTCGCTGGCGAGAGTAAGCAGCACACTGATAGCCTGCACCAGCAAATTCGCCGTCAGGCAAGGCAAAGCCCCCCAACGTTTTGCTGCCCATAGCCAGCCAAAGCAGCCTGGCACAATTGATAAGCCGACTAACGTCCAGAGATGGGCGGTTAACAATGGTGAGCCTGCATCTTTCGCCATGAGCGGCAGGTAAGTCGCGACGATGATATAACCAAATCCCGCAAGGCCGTACAGAATAGCCAGTAACCACCAGCTCATTATCTGTTGCTCCGTTTTTGCCAATGGCATTGGTGCGATGGCGTGTTTTTTCGAGGGCATTAAAAGCGTAAGTGCAATCAGCATCATGCCAGAAAGCGCCCCGGCGCCTTGCCATAACGTTTGCGAGGAGAAGGCAAAATGCAGGCCTGCCAGAACATATTCGTTGCCCAGTGCAATGCCAACGCCAGAAAACAAAGCTGCCAGCACAAAAGGATGGCGCGTGTGCTGCATAATCAGCGTCGAACCAAAAATCAGCATACCGGCGCTGGCGACACCCGCCAGGAAGCGAATCAATAACACCAGAATAAATGGCGGCAACCATGCCATTGCGAGGATCAACAACCCTCTCGCCAGGGCAGAAACCAACAGAAATGGGCGTAGGCGCGACGGCTGGTGAAATGCGCCAAACGAAAATAGCAGACTGCCAGCCAGATACCCCGCATAGTTGCCGCTGGCAATCCACGAGAGCTGGCTAAATGAAAACGCCCCTTCCGCCATAATGACGGGCAACATAGGCGTATAAAGGAAGCGACCTAATCCCATACCTAGGGTCAGAACCAGCATCCCGAAAAGCGCGGTGCTGAAAGAAAAGCGTTCTACGGGATGCGAGGACGAAGGCATGTTTAACCTTGTATGTCATTTTTGTTGTTAACAAGTTAATAACAAAAAGGTGAAATATGCCAGCCTGTTAATGCGATGATTTAGGGGTAAAGCGATAAAAACGATTTGGTTCGCTAACGATATAAATATTACCAGAGGCATCCATCGCAATCCCTTCGGCCTGTTTGATGTTATGCGACAAACCTCGACTACCTTTGGTTAGTGATATTTCACCGATAACCTCGCCAACCAGGGTTACTTCCTGGAGTGCGCGAGATTCATGAGACAGCACCAGAAGCGTATTTTTTTGCTGGTTAAATTCTGCGCCGGACACATCATCTAAAGTAAATTGCCGTTGTAGTGCCTCGTCTTTGCTGATGTGTAATTCATTGCTACTTAACAGCCCGTTAACTTTGTAGACCTCAATCGGATTTTTCTCTTTAAAAAACCAGAAAGTGTGATCCTGGCGAGAATAAGCTAACCCTTCAAAACCGCAATTGGTTGGGGAGTCTTGCAGCGGGATTTTTATTTTTTTGAGGATTTTTACTTCCGAGTTTGGGGTCAGTGAAATCACATAAATGGCGTAATCGCGCTCATCGCTAATGACAAACTGATTATCGCCAATGTATTCGATCGTCTCGAGATCCTTAACAAAATCCAGAGGAATTGTGCGGATAAAATCACCATTGGTGGTCATTTCAACAATGGCGGCAGGTTTGTTGATAGTGCTAAAAAGAGTATTGCTTTGTGCCGACCAGGTCAGCGAAGAGATATTATTCGTTATGCCTGCAATTTCTTTGCCGTCAATGGTGGCGTGGTAATTCTGAAATGATGCTGCATGATTGCTTTTACGGGCGCAAGATTGCACGAAGAAAGTACACACTGCCACAATGGCAAAAAGAATCACAATAACGGAGATGCGTTTACTTAACGAAATACTTTTTGTCACGGTAATCCCTTTAAGGCAAATCAATAAGATATCGAGAAGTATACGTAGCGACCTTAATGAATCCTTAACGCGGAGAAACCCGGTAATGTGCAATGCAGCGCCAGACACCATCCTGCTGGCAATAAATTGACTCAGTCAGCCCAGGGATCACCCATTGTATTTCTTCGCCGGGGGGACAGGTCAGCCAAATGCATAACCCGCAGCCGCCGCGTAAATCACGGGGAATATCGCTGACGCGAAAAGTCATGCCCGCTGCCTGCAACGCTTTGCGAGTTTGTATGACGCCGACTGTGGAGTGAAATAAAAATAAAAACTCTTTCATCGGCGTGTCCTCACTCGTTGACCAATTACCGCCGCGCCAATTGCGCCAGCAAATTGCGCATCAGGATGGGTATTTACCGGCATTCCCAGGTGAGATTCCAGCATCCGGGCAAACGTCTGGCAATGACTAACGCCACCAGTAAACAGAATCGGCGCTTCACAGGAGAGACGAGCAATGAAATTGGCACTCCTCCGCGCCATCGCGTTAATCACTCCGGCGAGAATCGCTTCTGGCGCGACGCCCGCTGAGCGCAGGCTGATCACTTCTGATTCGGCAAACACTGTGCACATACTCGTGATGGCATGCGGCGTGACATTTTCGGTAATGCTGTCGAGTTGCTCGACGCTGGTGCCAAGCGTGCGCGAGATCACTTCCAGGAAACGCCCGGTGCCCGCCGCGCATTTGTCATTCATCAGGAAATCGCACAGGTTACCGTCATCATCAAGCTGAATCACTTTGCTGTCCTGACCACCGATGTCGATTACCGCGCAGCGTTGCTGGCGCAAGAAACCGTGCGCCCAGCCCGTGACAGGAGATTTCCGTCACTTGTTTATCGGCAAAATCCACCAGTTGCCGTCCATAGCCGGTGAGCGTCAGAAACGGCGTTGTCTCTAACCCTTCGCGCAGAGTTTCCCAGGCTTCAGTAATTGCTGTTGCCGGACGAAAGGGTGTTGGAACGAGGAAACGGCGCGTAATCACGCCGTCTGCCAGTAAGATCCCTTTGGTGGCGGTAGAACCAGAATCAATGCCAATCGAATATGTCACTGCCACTCCTTACAGCATCTCAATAAAGGCCGCGACACGGGTACTGAGCTGCCCGACATCTGAGGTGGAGTAGTCTGTTTCAATAGCGATATAAGGAATGTTGTGCTGCTGACGCACATGACGTTTAATCGCCAGCGATTCCACCGCGTAGGTATGGCACGCCTGCAAAATCACATCAACTACGCCATCGACCTGATATTCTTCCACCATCTGGCTGAGCATTTGCAGGCGCTGATCGTTCGGCGAAACACAGGAGCAGCCAATCGCCAGATATTTATCCGCCAGCGCGTCGTAGACATCGCCCGTTTCCGCCACGCATTAGCTCGGTCGCTTTCGCCCCAGTGCAGTTTTCATAACCGACAACCCAGCCGCCATTCTCTTCAATCGCCCGCACCACTTTTTCTGCTGCGCCGCCAATCGGCAGCCGGTGATTAAAATGCGTGGACGCGGGTCCAGTCGCTGGCCTTCTTCCCACTGCTGACGAACGCGGGCGGTCATTGCATCCAGTTCATTGATCAACGCCTCTTTATCGAACCGGAAGGTTGCGCCGTAGACCACTTTCAGAATGTCGCTGCCGCTAAGCGCCGGAGGATTTAACTGCCCAAGATGATAAAAATTGGCCAGTGCGCGACGTTCGCGGTTTTTCAGCGCAATGGCATCGCGCAGAGCATCTTCGCTAATCTCGTGCCCAAAACGTTCTTCTACCGTTTTTTGCAAGCGCAGCATCTCGGCTTTCCATAACGCACGCGAGGCATCGTCCTTAACGCTGTTCGGCAACTGCATCACATGAACGGGCTTAAACTCCGCCATGTATTCATACATTTTCTTTTTGCCGTCGCAGGTGGTTTCACCGACCACCAGATCCGAAAAGTAGAAGTAGGGGCATTTATCGGTTTTGCCGAAGCCGTAGCTGCTTTTAATCAGCGGGCAGAGGTTGCGCGGCAGATCTTTCTCCGCTTCTTCAATGGTTTCATCAGAGGTAGAACAGAGCGAAACCACAACCGCACCGGCTGCCATCGGGATCTCTTGCGGCATAAAGGTGCAGTAAGTGCCAACCAGCGGAATGCCGCGCTCCTTGAGATCCATGACGGTGAGAAAGCCTTTCTGGCGAGCTTCAGAGAACTGATCGAAAATGGCGGGTAGATCGGTGATAAGTGACATGATTTTCCTTCCCCGTACCACGGGAGATAATGAAAAGAGGCCACATTATTACCATTCTTTTAGTGTGGTTTATTTGATCTCTCTCGCGGTTAGCCACTTAGTTTTTCATGGATTTCTAAAAATTGCTGAGGGGGAACAAGGCCGGGAGCTGCGACAACAAATATAAAATTAGCCCAATACAACCGCCAACCAGCGTACCGTTGACACGGATAAACTGCAGATCTTTGCCGATATTTAACTCGATTTGCCGCGACATATCCCGAGCATCCCAGCTTTTTACTGTATCGCTGATGTGGCGCGTCAGGAATGCGGAAAACTCAGGCGCGACGCGGTGCGCGGCTTGTTCCAGGTGACCATTTAACGATGCCCGCAAGGCATCATCGGCAATTAACGTTTCGCCAAACCATTGACCCGCCCGCGCGATACGTTCTTTCACACGAGAATCTTCACTGTTGATATCCGCTTTCAGCCATTCCCGTAAATCCCCCCACAATTCACTGAGATAGCGGTTAAAAGCTTCATCTTCTTTCAGATAACTTTTTACGGCATCGGCTCGCGCTGCCATTTCTGGATCGTTTTTCAGCTTGTCGATCAGGGCAAAAGTGGCGCGATCAAACGCATGACGGATCTGATGCGCACGATCGCGGCTGATATCATCAAGCAAAGAATTCACCGCGTCAGAAACCAACTCCGCGCTATGTTCGCCCAGCCATTCAGTAGGCAAAATTTTGGCTTTCAGCGGATGCTCGCTCTCCAGCCAGCGAACAATTTGCTGGGCAATAAACTTGCGCGATTTATCGCGCTGGAGAAGGGCGATCAACTGTGCGATCAGCGTATCGAGCAGCACCTGATGACGATCGTTTTTGGTCATACTCTCCAGCATCAACGCACTGGTTCCGGAAAGATCGACCTTATCAATCGCCCGATGGACCGCGCGCTTAAGCAGGCGCTGAATACGCGCATCATCGGTCAGTTCAAGAAAACCGCTCATGATCTGCAACAGATGCTGACCAACGCGGCGGGCGTTCTCCGGCTGACTAAACCAGTTGCCAATCAACAACGCCGGTTCGTGACGTCGAATCAATGCCACCAGCGACTGGGTATCGAGAAATTTTTCCTGCACGAACTGACCGAGATTTTCGCCAATCCGGTCTTTATTACGCGGGATAATCGCCGTATGACGAGAAATGATCGGAATCGGCACGCGGCGAAACAGCGCCACCACCGCAAACCAGTCCGCCAGCGCGCCGACCATCGCCGCTTCAGCAATCGCCTTCACGCCGCTCACCCAAAAATTGGGCGGCAAAAACAGCGTAACGACAAAGGTAGCAGCGGCGATAAGCAGTAAAGAGAGCGCCAACATTTTGGCGCGTCTGAGTTCAATGAGTTTATTCATAACGTTAAGAATAGAGCCTGACGGCAGGATCGCGCAAAAATCACCGCTCCTCCGCCAGCTCGGCAGCCTGATGTTGGCGCACGCGATTAAGCAATCCTGCCAGGGTGAAAACGACGATAACGCCCGCCACGACGGCTAACAGATGAAACGGCAAGCGACCGCCGTTAAACCACAGCCAGCGGCCGATTTCGACCGAGACAGACATCACCATCAGGATCACCATATTCAGCGATGCGGAGACGGTCCCTTTCGGTAAGTTATTGGAAAAAAGCGTAAAGCGGAATAAGGTCGGGAAGATCAAACCAATCCCGAAAGCATACAAACTGGTGCCCAGCACCGACCACAGCCAGACGTGCGGTGACAGCAGATTGCCGATAATCAACAGCGCGAGGCCGACCAGTTGAATGGGTACAGCACGCCAGATAAAGCGCGGTTCGGTCGGATCTTTAACGAAACGCGCCACGATGGCATTCGCGACAATCACCGCGCCGAACACCGGAACCTGTGTCCAGGCGAACTGCGAAGTTGTTAAGCTGCCCGCGTCGATCAGGATCACCGGCGAGACAGCCACCCAACTCATCATTGGGATATAGCTTAAAGAGATGGTTGCTGCGCCAAAGAGGAACAGCCGATTGCAAAAGACATTACGAAAATCGCGAAAGACGCTTTTGGCGCTAAATGGAACCGCGCCGCGCTTCACCGTCTCTGGCATCGCCAGCAGTAAGCCAACAAATGAGATAAAACCCATAACTGCAATGATGGCAAAAAGGACTTTCCAGTGCACAAAGTGCATCAGAGCTGCGCCGGAAAGCGGGCCAATAATCGGCGCAATCAGTACGATGGAGGTGATAATCGCCATCAACTTGATCCCTTTTGTCTGGCCGAACGCCTCCTGCACCGTGACATAACCAACGGTGGCAATAAAACAGATACTGGTGCCCTGAATTGCACGCGCGATAAGAAACTGTGTCATAGACGTTGTGAACATTGTCGCAGCGCAGGCAAGGGTAAATATTAGCGCCCCGGTAATCAGCACCGGCCTGCGGCCAATCCTGTCGGAAAGCGGCCCCAGCAGCCACTGTAACGCCATACCGCCCGCGAGATAGAGACTGACGGCTGCCGGGGCCAGACTGACATCGGCATTAAAATCACGGACCACATTAATGATCCCCGGCTGGATCAGATCCGTCGACAGGTACGCGGCAAAGTCATACAAAATCAACGCCATCGGGAAAAACAGCGTGGCGGCATGGCGGGCAAAAAAACGTGGCATAACAAACAACTCCTTGTTCGGAGAACCCCAACGGGGAAAACGAAATTCAATACCGTCGGTAATGACGAAAGGCAGGCGAGAAGGGCAACGAGACTGCAAATGTACTGAATTTCATGTAATCAACCACACTGCCTGTGAACACACAGACAGAGAAATACCTTCTGACTCCAGGTCAGAATGTATAACGATTACAAATAGTCATCAGCACATTACACCTCTTTAATTGATGGGTTGCATAGAAAATATACACCTTAAGTGTAATTAAAATTTGCGGTTAATCAAAAGAGCGCGGTGGAAAGGGGAATATCTGCCGGGTACAGGAAATGTAAAACGCGAGCCTGTTTCCGGAAAAATGTATCGTTTGCAGACGCCTGGAAAGCACCTCGGGGAACGAGAAATTGCCGGGTGAGAATGGTTTTGTTAGTCGCTAAAGTCGGGCCATCTTATCTACAGGTGACGGATCGCCATGACAAACTTCACGACCAGCACGCCACATGACGCATTATTTAAATCCTTTCTCACTCACCCTGACACCGCGCGGGATTTTATGGAGATCCACTTACCCAAAGATTTACGTGAACTGTGCGATCTCGACAGCTTAAAACTGGAATCCGCCAGCTTTGTCGATGAAAAATTGCGGGCGCTACACTCCGATATTCTGTGGTCGGTAAAGACCCGTGAAGGTGATGGTTATATTTACGTAGTGATTGAACATCAGAGCCGCGAGGATATTCATATGGCATTTCGCCTGATGCGATATTCCATGGCGGTGATGCAGCGCCATATCGAGCATGATAAACGCCGGCCGCTACCGCTGGTTATCCCGATGCTGTTTTATCACGGTAGCCGTAGTCCTTACCCCTGGTCCCTGTGCTGGCTGGACGAATTTGCCGCCCCGACTACCGCACGGAAACTTTATAGCGCAGCGTTCCCGCTGGTGGATGTCACTGTCGTGCCAGACGACGAGATTGTGCAGCATCGCAGAGTCGCCCTGTTGGAGTTGATCCAAAAGCATATTCGCCAGCGCGATTTGATGGGGCTTATTGACCAACTGGTAGTATTACTGGTTACAGAGTGTGCTAATGACAGCCAGATAACTGCGCTGTTAAATTACATTTTACTGACTGGCGATGAAGCGCGTTTTAAGGCGTTTATCAGCGAACTTACCAGGCGAATGCCACACCACAGGGAGCGAATAATGACAATTGCAGAGCGAATTCATAATGATGGATGGCTGTTGGGAAGGGAGAGGGGGAGGAAAGAAGGGAAAGTAGAAGGGGAACGGAGCCTCCTCCGATTGTTGTTGCAGAATGGGGCCGATCCTGAATGGATACAACGATATACCGGACTTTCGGCAGAGCAAATGCAGGCATTAGATCTGAAGTGGCACACTGAATTTGGCCACCTGAACAGAGGTGATATGCTCACCTCAGAACAACACAGGTGCTCCAATGAAAAAAAGAAATTTTAGCGCAGAGTTTAAACGCGAATCCGCTCAACTGGTTGTTGACCAGAAATACTGAACCGCCCCGGGAATCCTGGAGACTAAACTCCCTGAGAAAGAGGTAAACAGGATGACTAAAAATACTCGTTTTTCCCCCGAAGTCCGTCAGAGGGCGATTCGTATGGTTCTGGAAAGTCAGGGCGAATATGACTCACAGTGGGCGGCAATTTGTTCCATTGCCCCAAAGATTGGCTGTACACCGGAGACTCTGCGTGTCTGGGTACGCCAGCATGAGCGGGATACCGGAGGCGGTGATGGCGGGCTCACCACCGCTGAACGTCAGCGTCTGAAAGAGCTGGAACGTGAAAATCGTGAACTGCGCCGCAGTAACGATATCCTTCGCCAGGCTTCCGCTTATTTTGCGAAGGCGGAGTTCG
>NZ_MIIV01000514.1:0-20257 GCF_001743015.1 Shigella sp. FC1567 | reverse complement strand
ACACTGGAGCGTCTTCTGAGCCTGCTGTCGGCCTTTGAGGTCGTGGTATGGATGACGGATGGCTGGCCGCTGTATGAATCACGCCTGAAGGGAAAGCTGCACGTTATCAGCAAGCGTTACACTCAGCGCATTGAGCGACATAATCTGAATCTGAGACAACATCTGGCAAGGCTGGGACGGAAGTCACTGTCGTTCTCAAAATCGGTGGAGCTGCATGACAAGGTCATCGGGCATTATCTGAACATAAAACACTATCAGTAAGTTGGAGTCATTACCGGACAAACGGCCCCCGCGCTGTCAGAAGCAAAGTGCACCACCACCACCTGTGCGGCACCGGTGACCTCGGAAAGCTGCGCGCTGGATTTAGGTTCTGCGGAAGCAAAAGCGTGGATTGGTGTTGAAAACCCGCATCGCGCAGACGTATTAACAGAACTGCGTCGCAGCACCGTGGCCCGCGTTTGTACCGGTCGTGCCGGTCCGCGTCCGCGTACCCAGGCGTTGCTGCGTTTCCTGGCCGATCACTCTCGTTCGAAAGATACCGTACTGAAAGAAGTGCCGGAAGAGTGGGTGAAAGCGCAGGGCTTGCTGGAAGTACGCTCCGAAATTAGCGACAAAAATCTCTACCTGACTCGCCCGGATATGGGCCGCCGCCTGTGTGCAGAAGCTGTTGAAGCGCTGAAAGCACAGTGTGTTGCTAATCCGGACGTACAGGTCGTTATTTCTGATGGCCTGTCAACTGATGCCATCACCGTGAACTAC
Source organism: Shigella sp. FC1567 (assembly GCF_001743015.1). Lineage (NCBI taxonomy): Bacteria > Pseudomonadati > Pseudomonadota > Gammaproteobacteria > Enterobacterales > Enterobacteriaceae > Shigella > Shigella sp. FC1567. The sequence goes on along the minus strand of NZ_MIIV01000514.1, from coordinate 19,498 downwards.
GAAGAGATCCTGCCGCCGCTGATGGCGGCCTGAAACAGGCCGGGCTGAAAGTCGGCACGCCATTCTTTGTTCGTTATGGTCGCGTGAAGATTGAAGATCAGATCGGTGAGATCCTCGGCGCGAAAGTGGTGATCCTGCTGGTGGGGGAACGTCCGGGGTTGGGTCAGTCAGAAAGCCTCTCCTGTTACGCCGTTTACTCGCCGCGTATGGCGACCACCGTTGAGGCCGATCGCACCTGCATCTCTAACATTCACCAGGGCGGCACGCCGCCGGTTGAAGCCGCAGCCGTCATTGTGGATTTGGCGAAACGTATGCTGGAGCAGAAAGCATCCGGCATCAACATGACCCGATAAGGAGGCATCATGCCAGCTTTAGATTTGATTCGACCGTCGGTAACCGCCATGCGGGTGATTGCCTCCGTTAACGCTGAATTTGCGCGTGAACTAAAATTGCCGCCGCATATTCGTAGCCTCGGGCTGATTTCTGCTGATTCCGATGACGTCACCTACATTGCGGCTGACGAAGCGACCAAGCAGGCGATGGTCGAAGTGGTATATGGCCGCTCGCTGTATGCGGGAGCAGCACACGGACCGTCACCGACTGCCGGTGAAGTGCTGATTATGCTTGGTGGGCCAAACCCGGCGGAAGTGCGTGCTGGTCTGGATGCGATGGTTGCGCATATTGAAAATGGCGCTGCTTTCCAGTGGGCTAATGACGCAGAAAACACCGCATTCCTGGCACATGTAGTTTCGCGTACCGGTTCTTATCTCTCATCAACCGCCGGGATCACGCTTGGCGATCCGATGGCGTATCTGGTGGCACCGCCGCTGGAAGCGACCTACGGCATTGATGCAGCGTTGAAATCTGCCGACGTACAGCTGGTGACCTATGTCCCGCCACCGTCTGAAACCAACTACTCGGCAGCATTTTTAACCGGTAGCCAGGCCGCGTGTAAAGCAGCCTGTAACGCCTTTACCGATGCAGTGCTGGAAATCGCGCGTAATCCAATCCAGCGTGCGTAACGGAGGTTGCCGATGATCAATGCACTGGGATTGCTGGAAGTGGACGGCATGGTCGCCGCGATAGATGCAGCGGATGCCATGCTCAAAGCAGCTAACGTTCGTCTGCTCAGTCACGAAGTGCTTGACCCTGGTCGCTTAACGCTGGTGGTGGAAGGCGATCTGGCGGCGGGTCGTGCGGCGCTGGACGCAGGTTGTGCTGCCGCGATGCGTACCGGGCGTGTCATCAGCCGCAAGGAGATCGGTCGGCCAGACGATGACACCCAGTGGCTGGTTACTGGCTTTAACCGCCAGCCGAAGCAACCCGTAAGGGAACCCGACGCGCCAGTTATCGTCGCGGAATCTGCTGACGAGTTGTTGGCGCTGTTAACATCAGTACGTCAGGGAATGACGGCAGGAGAAGTGGCTGCCCACTTTGGCTGGCCGCTGGAAAAAGCCAGAAATGCGCTCGAACAGCTCTTTTCTGCCGGGACGTTACGTAAACGCAGTAGTCGTTATCGTCTCAAGCCCCATTAACCTGTCGGAGGTGCTGGGTGTCCTACAACACCCGGCATTAACATCATGAAAAAGACCCGTACAGCCAATTTGCACCATCTTTATCATGAACCCTTACCCGAAAACCTGAAGCTCACGCCGAAGGTCGAAGTGGATAATGTTCATCAACGACAGACAACGGATGTCTATGAACATGCTTTAACGATTACCGCCTGGCAGCAGATTTACGATCAGCTGCATCCGGGCAAGTTTCATGGTGAATTTACGGAAATTCTACTCGATGATATTCAGGTTTTTCGTGAATACACCGGTCTGGCGCTGCGTCAGTCGTGCCTGGTCTGGCCGAACTCGTTCTGGTTTGGCATTCCGGCGACGCGCGGTGAGCAGGGATTTATCGGTTCGCAATGTCTGGGAAGCGCGGAAATCGCCACCCGCCCTGGTGGCACTGAATTTGAACTGAGCACGCCGGATGATTACACGATCCTGGGCGTGGTGCTTTCTGAAGATGTCATCACCCGGCAGGCTAACTTTTTGCATAACCCGGATCGGGTATTACATATGCTGCGTAGCCAGTCGGCGCTGGAAGTGAAAGAGCAGCATAAAGCCGCGCTGTGGGGCTTTGTCCAACAGGCGCTGGCGACGTTTTGCGAGAACCCGGAAAATCTCCATCAGCCTGCAGTGCGAAAAGTGCTGGGGGATAATTTGCTAATGGCGATGGGGGCGATGCTGGAAGACGCGTAACCAATGGTGACGGCGGAAAGCATCAGTCATCAGAGTTACCGTAGATTACTTTCCCGCGCCCGTGAATATGTGCTGGAAAATATGTCTGAGCCGGTGACGGTGCTGGACTTGTGTAATCAACTGCATGTCAGTCGCCGCACGCTACAAAACGCGTTTCACGCTATTTTAGGCATTGGCCCAAACGCGTGGCTGAAACGCATTCGCCTGAACGCCGTACGCCGCGAACTGATAAGCCCGTGGTCGCAAAGCACAACGGTAAAAGACGCCGCCATGCAGTGGGGATTCTGGCATCTGGGGCAATTTGTCACGGATTACCAGCAGCTGTTTGCCGAGAAGCCGTCGTTGACGTTGCATCAGCGGATGCGGGAATGGGGGGGAGGGAGTTACACCCAATCCCTGACCTTAATAAACTCACTTAACGCCGCTTCTGGGCTGCCATCTTTTGGCTGATAATCATACTCCCAGCGTACCAGTGGCGGCATTGACATCAGGATCGACTCGGTGCGCCCGCCAGTTTGCAGGCCAAACAGAGTGCCGCGATCCCAGACCAGATTGAACTCGACATAACGACCGCGACGGTAGAGCTGAAAATTGCGCTCGCGCTCGCCGTAGGCCATTGCTTTACGTCGCTCTACAATTGGTAAATAAGCGTCGGTGTAGCCTTTGCCTACCGCCTGCATAAAGGCAAAACAGTGGTCGAAATCTGGCGTGTTCAGATCATCAAAGAACAGCCCGCCAATACCGCGCTGTTCGTTGCGATGTTTGAGGTAGAAGTAATCGTCGCACCACTTTTTGTAACGGGGATAAACGTCTTCACCAAATGGCAGGCACAGGTCACGGGCGGTGCGGTGCCAGTGAATGGCGTCTTCTTCAAAACCATAGAAAGGGGTTAAATCGAAGCCGCCGCCAAACCACCAGACGGGCTCTGCACCCGGTTTTTCGGCAATAAAAAAACGCACATTCGCGTGGCTGGTGGGAACATACGGGTTATGCGGATGCACTACCAGTGAAACGCCCATCGCCTCGAAACTGCGCCCGGCAAGTTCCGGGCGATGAGCGGTGGCGGAAGCAGGCATCGCCTCGCCGTGGACGTGAGAAAAGTTGACGCCTGCCTGTTCGAAAACACCACCATTACGCAACACCCGACTACGCCCGCCGCCGCCAGCTTCGCGCTGCCAACTATCTTCGACAAATTCTGCGCCATCGACGGCGGTCAGCTGCTGACAAATCGTATCCTGAAGGTTGAGCAGAAACTGTTTAACCTGGTGTGCGTCGGGTTTCATAACTTATCGCTTTTTCGAATGTGCTTTCTGGTTGTCGAACCAGTGGAAATAACTGATCACGCCTTCAGCAATCGCTGTGGCGATTTTCTGACGAAACGCCGCCGTGCCTAACAGCCGCTCTTCTTCCGGGTTGGTGATAAACGAGGTTTCCACCAGCACCGAAGGAACCGACGGCGATTTCAACACCACAAACGCGGCTTGTTCGGTGTTGCGGCTGTGCAGTTTATGCACCGGCTTAATCTTTTTCAGAATATGCGAGCCAAGCGTCAGGCTGTTTTTAATAGTATCGGTTTGCACCAGATCAAACAGCACTTGCTGCAATAGGTGATCCTTGTCAGTCGCCTTTTTACCGGCAACTTCATCGGCGCGGTTTTCGCGTTCAGACAGGTATTTCGCCATTGCGCTACTTGCCCCACGGTTAGAGAGGGCAAATACCGAAGCACCGGCAGCTTTCGGGTTGGTAAAGCCATCGGCATGAATTGACATAAACAGATCTGCGCCATGTTTATGGGCGATTTCAACGCGATCGTAAAGTGGGATAAACGTATCGCCAGAACGCGTTAAACGCGCATCAATCCCATGATTACGCAAAATGGAACGGACGTTTTTAGCAATCGCCAGCACCACATGTTTTTCTTTCGAACCGTTGCGTCCGATCGCTCCGGTATCAATTCCGCCGTGGCCTGGATCGAGAACAACGACACGTTTGCCGCCAGATTTTTTGGCTTTCGGCTTGCTGTGTCCGTTGCTGGTTTTTAAAGGTTCGTCTTTGGCGATGGCTTGCGACATTCCTGACAACGTCAGGGCAGCCAAACCGGCTTTCAGCACCTGGCGGCGCGAAGTGAGTGTTTTTAGTGGTTTAAAAGTGCTCATACGGCCTGAGTTGTAATAATAAAGTTCCAGATGTTATATCGTATCGCGTAATCCGTTACGACGGTTTGATGTTGAGAATTGTTTTACTTTTCATTTCAATAGTTGACAACTCCCCATTATGCCACTTTTTCAACCGATTTTCGTCAGATATTGGCTAATTCTACCGTTCACGCCATAATCAGCCTTTTAACCCGCAAAAAGGTAACGAATACCATGGAGATACGCGTATTTCGCCAGGAAGATTTCGAAGAGGTCATCACCCTTTGGGAGCGTTGCGACTTGCTGCGTCCGTGGAACGATCCGGAAATGGACATCGAGCGTAAGATGAACCATGACGTCAGTTTGTTTTTGGTCGCTGAGGTGAACGGTGAAGTGGTCGGAACGGTGATGGGCGGTTATGACGGGCATCGCGGGTCTGCTTATTATCTTGGCGTGCATCCAGAGTTTCGTGGGCGTGGGATTGCCAATGCGTTGCTTAATCGGCTGGAGAAAAAGCTGATTGCTCGTGGCTGCCCGAAAATTCAGATCAATGTGCCGGAAGATAACGACATGGTGCTCGGAATGTATGAACGCCTGGGATATGAACACGCCGACATGCTGAGTCTGGGTAAGCGTTTGATTGAAGATGAAGAGTACTGAGTTCCATCCTGTCCATTATGATGCGCACGGACGCCTGCGTTTACCCTTGCTCTTCTGGCTTGTGCTATTGCTTCAGGCGCGAACCTGGGTGCTGTTTATCATTGCCGGTGCGTCGCGCGAGCAGGGTACTGCGCTGCTAAATCTGTTTTATCCCGATCACGATAATTTCTGGCTGGGGTTGATTCCCGGTATTCCGGCGGTGCTGGCGTTTTTGTTGAGCGGTCGGCGGGCTTCGTTTCCTCGCACCTGGCATGTGCTCTATTTTCTGTTGCTGTTGGCGCAGGTGGTTTTACTTTGCTGGCAACCGTGGCTGTGGCTGAACGGTGAATCCGTTAGCGGTATCGGTCTGGCGCTGGTAGTGGCGGATATTGTGGCGTTAATCTGGCTGCTGACCAATCGACGTTTACGCGCTTGTTTTAATGAAGAAAAAGAATAACGCAGAGGTGCGCTTTGTTTATGCCGGATGCGGCGTGAACGCCTTATCCGGCCTACAAAACATCGAAAATTCAATATATTGCAGGAGAAAGTAGGCCTGATAAGCGTAGCGCATCAGGCAATTTTGTGTTTGTCATCAACCTTTAACGGCACTTTTTGGTGAATTTGCACTCCAAGCAACGTTATTGAATAACCAAAGGAAGTGACATGAAATCGCTGCGTTTAATGTTATGCGCTATGCCGTTGATGCTGACCGGCTGTTCCACGATGTCGTCAGTTAACTGGTCGGCTGCTAACCCGTGGAACTGGTTTGGATCGTCCACCAAAGTGAGCGAGCAGGGTGTGGGTGAATTAACGGCGTCCACACCACTGCAAGAACAAGCCATTGCTGATGCGCTTGATGGCGATTATCGCCTGCGCAGCGGAATGAAAACCGCGAACGGCAACGTGGTGCGCTTTTTTGAAGTGATGAAAGGCGACAACGTGGCGATGGTGATTAACGGCGATCAAGGCACGATCAGTCGCATTGACGTGCTGGATAGCGATATTCCTGCTGACACCGGTGTTAAAATCGGTACACCGTTTAGCGACCTTTACAGCAAAGCATTTGGCAATTGCCAAAAAGCTGATGGTGATGATAATCGTGCCGTCGAATGTAAAGCCGAAGGCAGTCAACATATTAGCTACCAGTTCAGAGGGGAATGGCGTGGTCCTGAAGGGTTAATGCCTTCGGACGATACCCTGAAAAACTGGAAAGTCAGTAAAATTATCTGGCGGCGTTAATTTGCGTCTGAACAAACCGCCGCCGCGAAAAAACACGTAAAATAGCGCTCAACAATGCCACGGATTGCGTGGCATTCTTATTTTCAGGAGGAACAATGTCTCAGGTTCAGAGTGGCATTTTGCCAGAACATTGCCGCGCGGCGATTTGGATCGAAGCCAACGTGAAAGGGGAAGTTGACGCCCTGCGTGCGGCCAGTAAAACATTTGCCGACAAACTGGCAACTTTTGAAGCGAAATTCCCGGACGCGCATCTTGGTGCGGTGGTTGCCTTTGGTAACAACACCTGGCGCGCTCTGAGCGGCGGCGTTGGGGCAGAAGAGCTGAAAGATTTTCCGGGCTACGGTAAAGGCCTTGCGCCGACGACCCAGTTCGATGTGTTGATCCACATTCTTTCTCTGCGTCACGACGTAAACTTCTCTGTCGCTCAGGCGGCGATGGAAGCCTTTGGTGACTGCATTGAAGTGAAAGAAGAGATCCACGGCTTCCGTTGGGTGGAAGAGCGTGACCTGAGCGGCTTTGTTGACGGTACAGAAAACCCGGCGGGTGAAGAGACGCGCCGCGAAGTGGCGGTTATCAAAGACGGCGTGGATGCCGGCGGCAGCTATGTGTTTGTGCAGCGTTGGGAGCACAACCTGAAGCAGCTCAACCGGATGAGCGTTCACGATCAGGAGATGATGATCGGGCGCACCAAAGAGGCCAACGAAGAGATTGACGGCGACGAACGTCCGGAAACCTCTCACCTCACCCGCGTTGATCTGAAAGAAGATGGCAAAGGGCTGAAGATTGTTCGCCAGAGCCTGCCGTACGGCACCGCCAGTGGCACTCACGGTCTGTACTTCTGCGCCTACTGCGCGCGTCTGCATAACATTGAGCAGCAACTGCTGAGCATGTTTGGCGATACCGATGGTAAGCGTGATGCGATGTTGCGCTTCACCAAACCGGTAACCGGCGGCTATTACTTCGCGCCGTCGCTGGACAAGCTGATGGCGCTGTAAGCGTTTCTGATTCTATGATTAAAGGCCAGCCAGTAACAAAACTGACTGGCCTTTTTATTACTTTTGCTTCAACGCCGCATACACCTGATCAACTACCCAACCATAAGTTGCAATCGGTAACTGACCGCTTTCGAACATATTGGGATTTTTTTGTGGATCGGCAACTGGCGAATGGGGCTTGTTGCTTAACATCACAATCGCCATATGATTGACCGGATCGATAACGGTTACTGTCCCGGTCCAGCCAGTGTGACCGTAGGTTTGCGGGCTTGCCAGCGTGCCAAACGTCGGCGTCATGGTGGCATTACCATTCACGCGCCAGCCGAGGCCAAAAGTGGCATCTTCCTTAGAGCTGGTGGTGAACATCTTCACCGTTTCCGCACTGAACAGCTGCACATCGCCATAGCCCCCGCCGTTCAGCATCGTTTGCATTAACACCGCAATATCGCCGGTATTGGAAAACAAACCTGCGTGCCCGGAAACGCCGCCCATCGAATAAAAGGCTTTTTCATCGTGCACCTGACCCCAGAGAGTGGAGGTGCGGATATTCGGGAAATGGATCACGCCATCGCGGGTATTGCCGTTCAATTCCGTGGCGGCAATTTGTTGCGGTTTAAAGCCTTTCAGCAGCGGGTTAAATACCGTATGTGTCAGGCCGAGCGGGCGATAAATCGACTCTTCAACATAGCGGTCAAGCGGCTGACCGGTAACCGACTCGACGATAAATCCAAGCAGCATATAATCGACATCGCTGTAGATATGTTTGCTGCCGGGCTGATATTCCAGCGGCGTGCGCTTGATCATCTCCAGCGTCTGGCCTTTATCCTAGGAATATAACGCGCCCGCGACCGCTTTATTCGGGTATTGCGGATCTGCCGGGAAACCGCCGCTGTGATGCAGCAGGTCAGAAATCCGCAGGGTGTTTTTGCCTTTAATGGTGTCATTTGGACTATCGGCAAACCCCGGAATATATTTCGCAATCCGATCGTCAGGATGCAGTTTGCCTTCGCTCATCAGCTTTTGCAGGGCGAAGTTCGTGGCGTACATTTTGGTGTTTGAGGCCAGGTCATACAGCGTCCCGGTGGTGGCTTTGACAGGCTGTTCCATCAACACGCTGCCATCGTACTTTTTCGCCGCTCCCCAGGCTTTGCGATACACAATCTGATTATCTTTAATGATCAGCAGGTTTACGCCGGGATAACCGGCATCAACTTGCTGGCTAATCCAGCGATCCATCTGGTTAAGCCGTTTGACGTTAAACCCTGCTTTCTCTGGCGAGCTTTCTGTCAGAACAGGGTATTTTGCGGCGCTGACGCTACAACTAACAGCCAGCAGAGAAAGATAGAGCATTGTCCGTTTCATGATATCAGTCCAGATTGACGTTACGGCAGCCAAAGAGCGTGGTGAAAATAAACCCGCAAACCCATGCCACCAGAATCCCGCCAGCATAAACCGCCATGGCCGGAAGGATGCCTTGTGCGGAAGTCATCAGCGGCAGCGCTACCAGACCAGACGGCCCAAAGGCGCTGTTTAAGCCCATCGGCAGACCCCACCAGGCTATCAGGCCGATAAACAAACCGCCCGCCGCACCGCCTAAACAGGCGGTGACAAACGGCTTCATGCGGGGCAGGGTGACACCGTAAATCAGCGGTTCACCAACGCCCAGCAGGCCGGGAATAATCGCCCCGCGTACCTGACTGCGTAGCGCACTGTGCGGTTGCGACCGCCAGTAGAGTGCCAGCGCCGCGCCCACCTGGCCCGCGCCTGCCATTGAAAGGATGGGAAATAAGCTGTTGAATCCCTGGCTGTCCATTAACGCGAGGTAAACAGGAATAAAGCCCTGATGCACGCCAAATACCACGGCGATCAGGAACAGCCCGGCTAAAACCGCACAACCGAACGGATTACTGTTCAGGTGCATAAACAGCCATGACATACCTTCGAATAACCAGCCACCCAGCGGCATAATGATCAGGTACGCAAGCGTAGCGGTGATCAGCAGGGTGATTAACGAGGTCAGCAGCATGTCGAGATCGTCCGGCATAAAGCGGCGCACCATGCCTTCAATGCGGGCGCAGGCCCACGCGGCAATCAGCACGCCGATAATATTGCCGCGCGGATCGATGGGCAGACCAAAGAAATCGTGAAAACCGGCGTAGTAACCGGTGGTTGCAGCGGGGTTATAACCGAGCAAAAAGAGTGCGGCAATAATTGCGCCATTGACGCCCGTGCCGCCAAATGCCTGGGCGGCGTTATAGCCCACCAGAATCACCAGGAAGGTGAACAAACCTTTGCTGAACACCTTCATAAAATTCAGCGCGTCGGGTAGCGTGCCCTGAGCATCTGCCGGAACGTGCATCACCGTGGCAATTAACGTCGCTATCCCCAGCAGCAGACCGGCGGCAATAAAACCGGGGATCAGCGGCGTGAAGATGGTGGCGAATTTGGCGAGAAATTGTTGCACGCCGGAGGTTTGTTTGGCTTTTAACTGACGTTTGTTCTGGGCGGCGATTTCTGCGGCATCCTGTACCGGTGCCTCGCCCAGCAGCTCGCTCATCGCTTTTGCGGCACGATGCGCTTTACCAGGTCCAAAAACGACCTGCACCTGGTCGCTGGTCAAAATGACGCTCTTCACGCCTTCCAGCGTTTTGATATTGGGATCAACCAGTGAACTGTCATGTACACCCAGACGCAGGCGCGTCATACAGTTACCACAACTGGCGATATTTCCCGGTCCGCCGACACGGGTAAGAATGGTGTTCAGAAGTTCACTGCTGATCTCTTTGGCCATGGGTTATTCCTTGTCTAAAACCTGACGAATAAAGCCGCCGTGTTGATCCAGGCGTTTTTTAGCTTCTGCGGCATCGAGATTTTTCAGCACCATCACAATGGCCGTTTTACAGTTGCGCTCGCAGGCAATTAACGCCGCTTCCGCTTGTTCGGCATTACATCCGGTGGCGTTTTTAACGATATTGACCTGGCGCACATGCAGTTTTTCGTTGGTGGCGACCACATCGACCATAAGGTTGCCGAACACTTTGCCGGATTTAATCATCAGCCCGGTGGAAAGCATATTGAGCACCAGTTTCTGCGCTGTACCTGCTTTCATCCGCGAAGAACCGGTAACAACTTCGGCACCTACAATCGGTGTAATGGCAAACTCAGCGGTGGTTGAAACGGCGCTCCCCGGATTACAGGAAATTCCCACTGTGCGGCAGCCGAGCTGGCGTGCGTATTCCAGTCCGGCAATCACATACGGCGTGCGACCGCTGGCAGCAATGCCAACCACCACATCCTGTGCCGTTAAATTAATATTTTTCAGATCATTAACACCGCCTTCCCGGCTATCTTCCGCGCCTTCCACCGCGTGCTGAATGGCATATTCGCCGCCAGCAATCAAACCAACCACCAGACCCGGTTTCACGCCGTAGGTGGGCGGACATTCGCTGGCATCCAGAATCCCCAGACGACCGGATGTTCCCGCACCGAGGTAAATCAGACGCCCGCCGCCGCTTACCTGGGCGTGGATAACATCGATCGCCGCGGCGATATCCGGCAGTACGCGCTCAACGGCAAGCGGTACGGTTTTATCTTCATCGTTGATAATCCGGCACATTTCCAGCGTTGATACGCGGTCAATTTCAGCCGAGGCGGCGTTCGAGCCTTCAGTAATCATCTTTTCAAGTTGCATCGGTGGTGACCTTACTATTTACGATCAAATAATTGCAGATGTATGGAATCATATATCCTGAATTGACAGACTTAAAGGAATCATTGAGTCTACACTCGCAGAGTGTGAAGAGCGTCATAAGAACTTAAGCGGAATTTATGCTGCCAGCCCAGGAGAGTGGAAGATGTTGTACCTGACGAAAATAAGCAATGCGGGGAGTGAATTCACCGAAAACGAGCAAAAAATCGCTGACTTTCTGCAGGCCAACGTGAGTGAGCTGCAATCCGTTTCTTCACGGCAGATGGCGAAACAGCTCGGCATTAGCCAGTCGAGCATAGTGAAATTTGCCCAAAAACTCGGCGCGCAAGGATTTACTGAATTGCGTATGGCGTTAATAGGCGAATACAGTGCTAGCCGGGAGAAAACGAATACCACGGCGCTGCACCTGCACAGTTCGATTACCAGTGATGATTCGCTGGAAGTGATTGCCCGCAAATTGAATCGCGAAAAAGAGCTGGCGCTGGAGCAAACCTGTGCGTTGTTCGACTACGCGCGGCTGCAAAAAATCATTGAGGTCATCAGTAAAGCACCGTTTATCCAGATAACGGGCCTGGGCGGATCGGCGCTGGTGGGGCGCGATCTGTCGTTCAAACTGATGAAAATTGGCTATCGCGTGGCCTGCGAAGCCGACACGCACGTACAAGCCACCGTTTCCCAGGCGTTGAAAAAAGGCGATGTACAAATCGCTATCTCTTACAGCGGTAGTAAAAAAGAGATTGTCTTGTGCGTAGAAGCGGCACGAAAGCAGGGGGCAACGGTGATTGCCATTACTTCTCTGGCTGACTCTCCGCTGCGGCGGCTGGCGCATTTCACGCTCGATACCGTTTCCGGTGAAACCGAATGGCGTAGCTCGTCGATGTCTACCCGCACGGCGCAAAATTCTGTTACCGATTTACTGTTTGTTGGTCTTGTGCAACTCAATGATGTGGCGTCATTGAAAATGATTCAGCGCAGCAGTGAGCTAACACAACGCCTGAAATGATGCATAAAGCAGCGACTGGATTGAGATTTTCCTGAATTAGTGAGCTGATCCGCAGCAATATTTTGTTTATCCTGTATTTTCAGAGGGAATGGAGTGTAACGCTCTGTATTAACAAGGAGAGCATTAAAATGGGTAAACTCACGGGCAAGACAGCACTGATTACGGGCGCATTGCAGGGAATTGGCGAAGGAATTGCCAGAACTTTTGCACGTCATGGCGCGAACCTAATCTTGCTGGATATCTCCCCTGAGATCGAAAAGCTGGCGGACGAACTGTGTGGTCGTGGTCATCGCTGTACGGCGGTTGTCGCCGATGTGCGTGACCCGGCGTCGGTAGCCGCAGCTATCAAACGCGCGAAGGAAAAAGAAGGGCGCATTGATATCCTGGTGAATAACGCAGGCGTTTGTCGTCTGGGCAGTTTCCTCGATATGAGCGATGACGATCGCGATTTCCATATTGATATCAATATTAAAGGCGTATGGAACGTCACGAAGGCGGTGCTGCCGGAGATGATTGCGCGCAAAGATGGTCGCATTGTGATGATGTCTTCAGTCACTGGTGATATGGTGGCCGATCCTGGCGAAACGGCGTACGCCTTAACGAAAGCGGCGATTGTTGGCCTGACAAAATCGCTGGCGGTGGAGTACGCGCAGTCTGGTATTCGCGTTAACGCCATTTGCCCGGGATACGTGCGCACACCAATGGCGGAAAGCATTGCCCGCCAGTCGAACCCGGAAGATCCAGAGTCGGTGCTGACTGAAATGGCGAAAGCAATCCCGATGCGTCGCCTCGCCGATCCGCTGGAAGTCGGCGAACTGGCGGCCTTCCTCGCATCGGATGAATCCAGCTATTTAACCGGTACACAGAATGTGATTGATGGCGGCAGCACACTGCCGGAGACGGTTAGCGTCGGTATCTGATTCACCTCTGTTTCCTCCCTGCATGTGTGGGGAGGATTTCGTCTTGAACTAAGTTCACCAGGCTATTTTATTTGTCATTTTGGCCCCGGGCAGTGCTCGAAATACTCACGTACTATGTGTACGCTCCGGTTTCTCCGCGCTGTCCGTGTCCAAACTGCCTGCAACAATTACGCCTGTTGAACCAAGTTCTTATTCCCTTTTTAACTTCCAAATCACCAAACGGTATATAAAACCGTTACTCCTTTCACGTCCGTTATAAATATGATGGCTATTAGAAAGTCATTAAATTTATAAGGGTGCGCAATGGCCGTTAACTTACTGAAAAAGAACTCACTCGCGCTGGTCGCTTCTCTGCTGCTGGCGGGCCATGTACAGGCAACGGAACTGCTGAACAGTTCTTATGACGTCTCCCGCGAGCTGTTTGCCGCCCTGAATCCGCCGTTTGAACAGCAATGGGCAAAAGATAACGGCGGCGACAAACTGACGATAAAACAATCTCATGCCGGGTCATCAAAACAGGCGCTGGCAATTTTGCAGGGCTTAAAAACCGACGTTGTCACTTATAACCAGGTGACCGACGTACAAATTCTGCACGACAAAGGCAAGCTGATCCCGGCTGACTGGCAGTCGCGCCTGCCGAATAATAGCTCGCCGTTCTACTCCACCATGGGCTTCCTGGTGCGTAAGGGCAACCCGAAGAATATCCACGACTGGAACGACCTGGTGCGCTCCGACGTGAAGCTGATTTTCCCGAACCCGAAAACGTCGGGTAACGCGCGTTATACCTATCTGGCGGCATGGGGCGCAGCGGATAAAGCTGACGGTGGCGACAAAGCCAAAACCGAACAGTTTATGACCCAGTTCCTGAAAAACGTTGAAGTGTTCGATACTGGCGGTCGTGGCGCGACCACCACTTTTGCCGAGCGCGGCCTGGGCGATGTACTGATCAGCTTCGAGTCGGAAGTGAACAACATCCGTAAACAGTATGAAGCGCAAGGCTTTGAAGTGGTGATTCCGAAAACCAACATTCTGGCGGAATTCCCGGTGGCGTGGGTCGATAAAAACGTGCAGGCCAACGGTACGGAAAAAGCAGCAAAAGCCTACCTGAACTGGCTCTACAGCCCGCAGGCGCAGACCATCATCACCGACTATTACTACCGCGTAAATAACCCGGAAGTCATGGACAAACTGAAAGATAAATTCCCGCAGACCGAGCTGTTCCGCGTGGAAGACAAATTTGGCTCCTGGCCGGAAGTGATGAAAACCCACTTCACCAGCGGCGGCGAGTTAGACAAGCTGTTAGCGGCGGGGCGTAACTGATGTTTGCAGTTTCATCAAGACGCGTGCTGCCGGGCTTTACCTTAAGCCTCGGCACCAGTCTGCTGTTTGTGTGCCTGATTTTGCTGCTGCCGCTCTCCGCGCTGGTGATGCAGCTGGCTCAGATGAGCTGGGCGCAGTACTGGGAGGTGATCACCAACCCACAAGTGGTCGCGGCCTACAAAGTGACGCTGCTGTCGGCGTTTGTGGCATCGATTTTTAACGGCGTTTTCGGTCTGCTGATGGCGTGGATTTTAACACGTTATCGCTTTCCGGGCCGCACGCTGCTTGATGCGCTGATGGATTTACCCTTTGCGCTGCCAACGGCAGTCGCCGGTTTAACGCTGGCCTCGCTCTTTTCCGTAAACGGTTTTTACGGTGAATGGCTGGCGAAGTTTGATATCAAAGTCACCTATACCTGGCTTGGTATTGCGGTGGCGATGGCCTTTACCAGCATTCCGTTTGTGGTGCGTACCGTGCAGCCGGTGCTGGAAGAGTTAGGCCCAGAATATGAAGAAGCGGCGGAAACGCTTGGTGCAACGCGCTGGCAGAGTTTCTGCAAAGTGGTGCTGCCGGAACTTTCTCCAGCGCTGGTGGCGGGCGTGGCGTTGTCGTTTACCCGTAGTCTTGGTGAGTTTGGCGCGGTGATATTTATCGCCGGGAACATCGCTTGGAAGACGGAAGTGACGTCGCTGATGATTTTTGTGCGCTTGCAGGAGTTTGATTACCCGGCGGCGAGCGCGATTGCTTCGGTGATCCTCGCGGCATCCCTGCTGCTGCTGTTCTCAATTAACACTCTGCAAAGTCGCTTTGGTCGGCGTGTGGTAGGTCATTAATGGCGGAAGTTACCCAATTGAAGCGTTATGACGCGCGCCCGATTAACTGGGGCAAATGGTTTCTGATTGGCATCGGGATGCTGGTATCGGCGTTCATCCTGCTGGTGCCGATGATTTATATCTTCGTACAGGCGTTCAGCAAAGGGCTGATGCCGGTTTTACAGAATCTGGCCGATCCGGACATGCTGCACGCCATTTGGCTGACGGTGATGATTGCGCTGATTGCCGTACCGGTGAACCTGGTGTTCGGCATTCTGCTGGCGTGGCTGGTAACGCGCTTTAACTTCCCCGGACGCCAGTTACTGCTGACGCTACTGGACATTCCGTTTGCCGTATCGCCGGTAGTTGCCGGTCTGGTGTATCTGCTGTTCTACGGCTCTAACGGTCCGCTGGGCGGCTGGCTGGATGAACATAATTTGCAGATTATGTTCTCCTGGCCGGGAATGGTGCTGGTCACCATCTTTGTGACCTGTCCTTTTGTGGTGCGCGAGCTGGTGCCGGTGATGTTAAGCCAGGGCAGCCAGGAAGACGAAGCGGCGATTTTGCTTGGCGCGTCTGGCTGGCAGATGTTCCGTCGCGTCACATTGCCGAACATTCGCTGGGCGCTGCTGTATGGTGTGGTGCTAACCAACGCCCGCGCGATTGGCGAGTTTGGTGCGGTGTCGGTGGTTTCCGGCTCGATTCGCGGCGAAACACTTTCGCTGCCGTTACAGATTGAATTGCTGGAGCAGGACTACAACACCGTCGGCTCCTTTACCGCCGCCGCGCTGTTGACGCTGATGGCGATTATCACCCTGTTTTTAAAGAGTATGTTGCAGTGGCGTCTGGAGAATCAGGAAAAACGCGCGCAGCAGGAGGAGCATCATGAGCATTGAGATTGCCAATATTAAGAAGTCGTTTGGTCGCACCCAGGTGCTGAACGATATCTCACTGGATATTCCTTCTGGTCAGATGGTCGCGCTGCTGGGGCCGTCCGGTTCCGGAAAAACCACGCTGCTGCGCATTATTGCCGGGCTGGAGCATCAAACCAGCGGGCATATTCGCTTCCACGGTACCGACGTGAGCCGCCTGCACGCACGCGATCGTAAAGTCGGTTTCGTGTTCCAGCATTACGCGCTGTTCCGTCATATGACGGTGTTCGACAATATCGCTTTTGGCCTGACGGTGCTGCCACGTCGCGAGCGCCCGAATGCCGCAGCCATCAAAGCGAAAGTGACAAAATTGCTGGAGATGGTCCAGCTTGCGCATCTGGCGGATCGTTATCCGGCACAGCTTTCCGGCGGCCAGAAACAGCGCGTGGCGCTGGCGCGCGCGCTGGCTGTTGAACCGCAAATTCTCCTGCTTGATGAACCGTTTGGCGCGCTGGATGCGCAGGTGCGTAAAGAGCTGCGTCGCTGGCTGCGTCAACTGCATGAAGAGCTGAAATTCACCAGCGTGTTCGTGACCCACGACCAGGAAGAAGCGACCGAAGTAGCTGATCGTGTAGTGGTGATGAGCCAGGGCAATATCGAGCAGGCTGATGCGCCGGACCAGGTATGGCGCGAACCAGCGACCCGATTTGTGCTCGAATTTATGGGCGAAGTGAACCGCCTGCAGGGAACCATTCGCGGCGGGCAGTTCCATGTTGGCGCACATCGCTGGCCGCTGGGGTATACGCCTGCGTATCAGGGGCCGGTGGATCTCTTCCTGCGCCCGTGGGAAGTGGATATCAGCCGCCGTACCAGTCTCGATTCGCCGCTGCCGGTACAGGTACTGGAAGCCAGCCCGAAAGGTCACTACACCCAATTAGTGGTGCAGCCGCTGGGGTGGTACAACGAACCGCTGACGGTCGTGATGCATGGCGACGATGCCCC
This sequence comes from Shigella sp. FC1567, assembly GCF_001743015.1. NCBI lineage: Bacteria > Pseudomonadati > Pseudomonadota > Gammaproteobacteria > Enterobacterales > Enterobacteriaceae > Shigella > Shigella sp. FC1567. The sequence continues at coordinate 2,597 of NZ_MIIV01000514.1, read as the reverse complement.
GCAGCGTGGCGAGCGTTTATTCGTTGGTCTGCAACATGCGCGGCTGTATAACGGCGACGAGCGTATCGAAACCCGAGATGAGGAACTTGCTCTCGCACAAAGCGCCTGATAGGTTGAGTGAATGTTAAACGCCCGGAGGCGCTTCCCGCGATCCGGGCTTTTTAATGGCAAGGTTTGTAACCTGTAGACCTGATAAGACGCGCAAGCGTCGCATCAGGCAACACCACGTATGGATAGAGATCGTGAGTACATTAGAACAAACAATAGGCAATACGCCTCTGGTAAAGTTGCAGCGAATGGGGCCGAATAACGGCAGTGAAGTCTGGTTGAAACTGGAAGGCAATAACCCGGCAGGTTCGGTGAAAGATCGTGCGGCACTTTCGATGATCGTCGAGGCGGAAAAGCGCGGGGAAATTAAACCGGGTGATGTGTTAATCGAAGCCACCAGTGGTAACACCGGCATTGCGCTGGCAATGATTGCCGCGCTTAAAGGCTATCGCATGAAATTGCTGATGCCCGACAACATGAGCCAGGAACGCCGTGCGGCGATGCGTGCTTATGGTGCGGAACTGATTCTTGTCACCAAAGAGCAGGGCATGGAAGGTGCGCGCGATCTGGCGCTGGAGATGGCGAATCGTGGCGAAGGAAAGCTGCTCGATCAGTTCAATAATCCCGATAACCCTTACGCCCATTACACCACTACCGGGCCGGAAATCTGGCAGCAAACCGGCGGGCGCATTACCCATTTTGTCTCCAGCATGGGAACAACCGGCACTATCACCGGCGTTTCACGCTTTATGCGCGAACAATCCAAACCGGTGACCATTGTCGGCCTGCAGCCGGAAGAAGGCAGCAGTATTCCCGGCATTCGCCGCTGGCCTGCGGAATATCTGCCGGGGATTTTCAACGCTTCTCTGGTGGATGAGGTGCTGGATATTCATCAGCGCGATGCGGAAAACACCATGCGCGAACTGGCGGTGCGGGAAGGAATATTCTGTGGCGTCAGCTCAGGCGGCGCGGTTGCTGGAGCACTGCGGGTGGCAAAAGCTAACCCTGGTGCGGTGGTGGTAGCGATCATCTGCGATCGTGGCGATCGCTACCTCTCCACCGGAGTGTTTGGGGAAGAGCATTTTAGCCAGGGGGCGGGGATTTAAGATTATTGCGCAGGCACCGTTTTATCCGTCTGCGCAATTAGCGCATGTAAAAAAGGCTGTGCGTTCTCATCGCTCTTACCGGGGATCTTCACAATATACGGCTTCCCGGTAATCGATGACGACGAAGCAACCTTATCAATAAACTGCTCGGCAGTGTCAATGCGGTTACGGGTATTGCCGAGCTTCAGACGCAGATGAGAAACCGCTTCATCGCAGGTATGTTCATCACCGTTGCGCACAAATATCAAATCCTTTTTCTGTGATAATCCCTCCAGCATGGCGTTGATGCGGGCTTCTTCATGGGCAGTTAACTTCGCGTAAGCGGGGAGTGTCATTAGTAGTGTAATGACCAGACAAATGATTTTCTTCATTGAATTACCTTATCCTTGTTTTGTAATAGCCGATTTGACTGCCAGAATCAGGTAAAGTTTCGGTTGGAATACGATGAGGATCATCGGCAAGGAGAAAAAATTAAATGAGTAGTTTGTTGTTGTTTAACGATAAGAGCAGGGCGCTGCAGGCGGATATCGTCGCCGTGCAGTCGCAGGTGGTTTACGGCAGCGTGGGCAACAGCATTGCCGTGCCTGCTATCAAACAGAACGGTCTGAATGTTTTTGCCGTGCCGACGGTATTGCTGAGCAATACGCCGCATTATGACACTTTCTACGGTGGTGCGATTCCGGATGAATGGTTTAGCGGTTATTTGCGTGCGCTTCAGGAGCGTGATGCGCTGCGCCAGCTGCGCGCTGTAACCACGGGCTATATGGGAACGGCATCGCAAATCAAAATCCTTGCCGAGTGGCTGACTGCGCTACGCAAAGACCATCCTGACCTATTGATCATGGTCGATCCGGTGATTGGCGATATTGATAGCGGAATTTATGTCAAACCTGACCTTCCCGAGGCGTATCGACAATATTTACTGCCGCTGGCGCAGGGAATTACCCCCAATATCTTTGAGCTGGAAATCCTGACCGGTAAAAATTGCCGCGATCTCGACAGTGCCATTGCTGCCGCAAAAAGTCTGCTTTCAGACACATTAAAATGGGTGGTGATTACCAGCGCCTCCGGTAATGAAGAAAATCAGGAGATGCAGGTGGTGGTGGTCAGTGCCGACAGCGTGAATGTCATTTCCCATTCACGGGTAAAAACCGACCTGAAAGGGACTGGCGACCTGTTTTGTGCTCAGCTTATCAGTGGTTTGCTGAAAGGGAAGGCGTTAAACGATGCGGTGCACCGTGCGGGGTTGCGCGTACTGGAAGTGATGCGCTACACCCAGCAGCATGAGAGCGATGAATTGATTTTGCCGCCGCTGGCGGAAGCATAAAAAATGGCGCCGATGGGCGTAATGCCGATCAGTTAAGGATCAGTTGACCGATCCAGTGGCTGTGTAAGAATCCGGAAACGCTCACTTGTTTCCGGATTTTTTTATGCACATTGGAC
>NZ_MIIV01000513.1:0-47595 GCF_001743015.1 Shigella sp. FC1567 | reverse complement strand
CCCCAGAGAAGTCAGTGGGTTACGCAGAGAATCGTAACGGGATACCAGATCAAGAGCCTGTCCAATGTGCATAAAAAAATCCGGAAACAAGTGAGCGTTTCCGGATTCTTACACAGCCACTGGATCGGTCAACTGATCCTTAACTGATCGGCATTACTCCACGAGGGAGCCTGATATTATTTTGTGAAATCCAGCGGCGCATGGTCAGTGCGTATTTGCAGCGTGACGTTATCAAAGGTGATCATCGTCGATTTACAAAAAATACACTTAGCGCCCAAAGGATTTCGCTCCGTCACATCGAATGCCGATGTGCGGTACTGTGAACCATGACAACATGGACAGCGGAAATGGAGATGTTGAGTAATAACGGCAACCTTAGAGCGTAACAACGTTCGCTGCCGCGGGGCCACGTTGCCCCTGCTCAATAGAAAATTCAACTTTCTGATTTTCGTTCAGCGTGCGGAATTCATTGCTCTGGATGGCAGTGAAATGGACGAAAACGTCTTTGCTGCCATCATCAGGAGTGATAAAGCCAAAACCTTTATCTGCGTTAAACCATTTTACTAAACCAGTCATTTTATTAGACATATTTTACTTCCTTCATTTTGGGCCTTTCGGCAAACAGGGCTTTAATACAGAAACTACTTAGTGTTCAGGAGAGAGACTCAAAAGAAGGGGATAATGCCTGATAATGAGAACTGCTTTAGTAAACTACTTTGTATGCTGTCTGTCTTTCAAACCGACGCAGCTATTAACGCATGATAATTGAGATTAAGCAAATTTTATTTTAGCCGTCCGGCGGTCTTAAATATCGCTGGCTTTATTTTATTAACCCCGTATAGTGCAGCGCAGTATTTTCAGTAAGGAATTTGTTTGTCCCGTAAAATGACAGGAATTGTCAAAACCTTTGATCGCAAAAGCGGCAAAGGATTCATTATCCCCTCCGACGGTCGTAAAGAAGTTCAGGTCCATATTTCCGCATTCACTCCCCGCGACGCAGAAGTGCTTATACCAGGATTACGTGTGGAATTTTGCCGCGTAAATGGCCTGCGAGGACCAACAGCGGCAAATGTTTATCTCTCTTAATATGACGCTGCTTGTTTAAAGCTGACTGGTTTTATTGGAATAGTGCAATAGTCAACATCATATATTATAACATCAGTTACTTTTCCACAAAGAAACTAATCCATTTAAGCGAATATCTCTGCACCTAATAGTTATAAATGCCATTTAACAGCCAGTTATAGTACCACTTGAAACTATATTACCAGCAATAATTAATAGCTTTCGTAACAATTTCCTTATCTTTAATTTGTATTTTGCTAAGATTTATCTTATGCTCACAAGTCGTATTTCCAGAGGGGGATAGTTAACAATCTTATATTTCCCTCTGCGCGCCTTTCCTACCCGCAGTATATAGTGCAAGCGGTATGAGGAAAGGGAGATTTCACAAGGATGTTATACTCAAAGTAGACAATCCTGATCTCAAGCGTACGTATTGTCCATGCGATGAATAAAGGAAAAGTTATGAAACACAAGCTTTCTGCAATCCTTATGGCCTTCATGTTGACGACGCCAGCTGCGTTTGCTGCCCCTGAAGCAACAAACGGGACCGAGGCAACGACGGGTACTACTGGCACCACAACGACCACTACCGGCGCAACCACGACTGCTACTACCACTGGTGGCGTGGCTGCTGGCGCTGTCGGCACGGCGACAGTTGTCGGTGTGGCAACGGCTGTTGGTGTGGCGACGTTGGCAGTTGTTGCAGCAAATGACAGTGGCGATGGCGGTTCTCATAACACCTCAACCACCACGTCCACTACACGCTAATACTGCTTTAACGCGTCGAAATTAAAGTTAAATGATACCCGGTTGCGATATTCGTACCGGGCTTTAAAGATTTGCATTTTTTTAATTAACCTTTCAAGGATTAAAGGTGCGCCCTCTTATTTTATCGATTTTCGCACTATTTCTTGCGGGATGTACGCACAGCCAGCAAAGTATGGTCGATACATTTCGCGCCAGCCTTTTCGATAATCAGGATATCACCGTAGCGGATCAGCAGATCCAGGCGTTGCCTTATTCCACGATGTATTTACGCCTTAATGAAGGGCAACGAATCTTTGTGGTACTGGGATATATAGAACAAGAACAAAGCAAATGGTTATCCCAGGATAACGCCATGCTGGTTACCCACAATGGACGTCTTTTAAAAACCGTCAAACTTAATAATAATCTGCTGGAAGTGACAAATTCCGGGCAGGACCCTCTGCGTAACGCGCTGGCAATAAAAGATGGCAGCCGCTGGACGCGCGATATTCTCTGGAGTGAAGACAACCATTTTCGCTCTGCGACCCTGAGTTCTACTTTTTCCTTTGCTGGATTAGAGACGCTGAATATTGCGGGTCGCAATGTGCTGTGTAATGTCTGGCAGGAAGAGGTGACTTCCACGCGGCCAGAAAAACAGTGGCAAAACACATTCTGGGTCGATTCGGCTACTGGCCAGGTTCGTCAAAGTCGGCAAATGTTAGGCGCAGGGGTTATTCCCGTAGAAATGACGTTTCTTAAACCCGCACCATGAATAAATTACAGTCGTATTTCATTGCCAGCGTACTTTACGTAATGACACCCCATGCCTTTGCGCAAGGAACGGTGACTATTTATCTGCCTGGCGAACAACAGACACTTTCCGTTGGCCCCATGGAAAATGTTGTCCAGTTGGTGACACAACCGCAACTGCGCGATCGCCTCTGGTGGCCTGGTGCCTTGCTGACCGACTCTGCGGCGAAAGCTAAAGCGCTTAAAGACTACCAACATGTCATGGCACAGCTTGCTTCCTGGGAAGCAGAAGCTGACGACGATGTGGCGGCAACGATTAAATCTGTGCGCCAGCAGTTACTCAATCTCAATATCACTGGTCGCTTACCGGTCAAACTGGACCCTGATTTTGTTCGAGTGGATGAGAACAGCAATCCCCCGTTGGTCGGGGACTATACGCTCTATACCGTACAGCGTCCGGTGACTATTACTCTGCTGGGTGCGGTTTCTGGGGCCGGGCAATTGCCCTGGCAGGCAGGCCGTAGCGTTACCGATTATCTGCAAGATCACCCCCGCCTTGCAGGCGCGGACAAGAATAACGTTATGGTGATTACGCCTGAGGGTGAGACTGTCGTCGCCCCTGTTGCCCTGTGGAATAAAAGACATGTGGACCCACCGCCTGGCAGCCAGCTTTGGTTGGGCTTTTCTGCGCATGTACTGCCCGAAAAATATGCTGATTTAAATGACCAGATTGTGTCTGTTTTAACGCAACGTGTTCCTGACTGATGAAGAAGAATTCTTATCTTTTAAGCTGCCTGGCCATTGCCGTCTCCAGTGCCTGTCATGCTGAAGTATTAACCTACCCGGATCCGCTGGGTTCGTCGCAATCAGACTTTGGCGGCACAGGATTGTTGCAGATGCCAAATGCGCGCATCGCACCGGAAGGTGAATTCAGCGTCAACTACCGGGATAACGATCAATACCGGTTCTACTCCACCTCCGTGGCGCTGTTCCCATGGCTGGAAGGCACCATTCGTTATACGGATGTGCGCACACGCAAATATAGCCAGTGGGAAGATTTCAGCGGCGATCAGTCATACAAAGACAAATCATTCGATTTTAAACTTCGCCTGTGGGAAGAAGGTTACTGGCTACCGCAAGTGGCGTTTGGTAAACGTGATATTGCTGGTACGGGTCTGTTTGACGGTGAGTATCTGGTGGCCAGCAAGCAAGCGGGGCCATTTGATTTCACCCTCGGGATGGCATGGGGCTACGCCGGTAATGCGGGCAATATTACCAACCCGTTTTGCCGGGTGAACGATAAATATTGTCATCGCGCAGAGTCTCACGATGCGGGCGATATCAGCTTTAGCGATATCTTTCGTGGCCCGGCTTCCATCTTTGGCGGCATTGAGTATCAAACGCCGTGGAATCCCCTGCGTCTGAAACTCGAATACGATGGCAACAATTACCAGAATGATTTCGCTGGCAAACTGCCTCAGGCAAGCCATTTCAACGTCGGCGCAGTTTATCGCGCTGCCAGCTGGGCAGATCTCAACCTGAGTTATGAACGCGGTAACACGTTGATGTTTGGCTTCACGTTACGGACCAATTTCAACGATCTGCGCCCTGCCCTGCGCGATACGCCAAAACCGGCATATCAACCTGCGCCTGAATCTGAAGGATTGCAGTACACCACAGTAGCGAACCAACTTACCGCGCTGAAGTACAACGCAGGTTTTGAAGCACCGGAAATTCAGCTGCGCGATAAGACGCTGTATATGTCTGGTCAACAATACAAATACCGTGATTCTCGCGAAGCGGTCGATCGTGCCAACCGGATTCTGGTGAATAACCTGCCGCAAGGCGTTGAGAAGATTAGCGTGACGCAAAAGCGCGAGCATATGGCGATGGTGACTACCGAAACCGACGTAGCCAGCCTGCGCAAACAGCTGGCTGGTACAGCGCCTGGTCAATCAGAGCAACTTCAACAACAACGTGTTGAAGCAGAAGATCTTTCTGCCTTTGGTCGGGGCTACCGTATTCGTGAAGATCGCTTTAGCTACTCTTTCAACCCAACACTTTCACAGTCGCTGGGCGGCCCGGAAGATTTCTATATGTTCCAGCTGGGGCTGATGTCCAGTGCCCGCTACTGGTTTACCGACCACCTGCTGCTTGATGGCGGTATTTTCACCAATATTTACAACAACTACGACAAGTTTAAGTCTTCGCTGTTGCCCGCGGACTCTACCCTGCCCCGCGTGCGCACGCATATCCGTGATTACGTTCGCAATGACGTTTATCTCAACAACTTGCAGGCGAACTACTTTGCCGACTTAGGCAATGGTTTCTATGGCCAGGTGTATGGCGGTTATCTGGAAACGATGTACGCCGGTGTCGGTTCCGAGCTGCTTTATCGCCCGCTAGATGCCAGCTGGGCGCTGGGTGTGGACGTTAACTACGTGAAGCAACGTGACTGGGACAACATGATGCGCTTCACCGATTATTCCACGCCAACTGGTTTCGTGACGGCTTACTGGAACCCGCCGACGCTCAATGGCGTACTGATGAAACTTAGCGTTGGGCAATATCTGGCAAAAGATAAAGGAGCAACGATCGACGTCGCCAAACGCTTTGACAGCGGCGTGGCGGTAGGGGTATGGGCGGCAATCAGTAACGTATCTAAAGATGACTACGGCGAAGGCGGCTTTAGTAAAGGTTTTTATATCTCGATTCCATTCGACTTGATGACCATTGGACCTAACCGCAACCGCGCGGTGGTTTCGTGGACACCATTGACGCGTGATGGTGGACAAATGCTGTCACGCAAATACCAGCTCTATCCAATGACGGCAGAGCGAGAAGTACCGGTTGGACAATAACCTGACGTAATTCATAACATTACATTGACTGATAAATATAAACCAATGAAAAAGAACATTTTTAAGTTTTCGGTACTGACATTGGCTGTTCTGTCTTTGACAGCATGTACCCTTGTTCCTGGTCAGAATTTATCGACCAGAACAAGGATGTCATTGAACTACCTGACAATCAGTATGACCTGGACAAAATGGTCAATATCTATCCCGTCACGCCAGGATTGATTGATCAGTTGCGCGCCAAACCGATTATGTCGCAGGCTAACCCGGAGCTGGAGCAGCAAATCGCAAACTATGAATATCGTATCGGGATTGGTGATGTGTTGATGGTTACGGTCTGGGATCACCCGGAACTAACCACCCCCGCAGGGCAATACCGTAGCGCCAGTGATACCGGCAACTGGGTTAACGCCGATGGTGCGATTTTCTACCCCTATATTGGTCGCCTGAAAGTGGCCGGGAAAACACTTACCCAAGTACGCAACGAGATTACAGCGCGTCTCGATTCAGTCATTGAAAGCCCGCAAGTCGATGTCAGCGTCGCGGCGTTCCGATCGCAAAAAGCGTACGTCACCGGCGAAGTCAGCAAATCGGGTCAGCAGCCGATTACCAATATTCCTCTGACCATCATGGATGCGATTAACGCCGCGGGCGGTCTGACCGCAGATGCAGACTGGCGCAACGTGGTGCTCACCCAGAATGGCGTAAAGACCAAAGTGAACCTCTATGCGCTGATGCAGCGTGGCGACTTGCGCCAGAACAAACTGCTGCACCCGGGCGATATTTTATTTATTCCGCGCAACGATGATCTGAAAGTCTTCGTGATGGGTGAAGTGGGTAAACAGAGCACGCTGAAAATGGACCGCAGCGGTATGACCCTGGCGGAAGCGCTGGGTAACGCTGAGGGTATGAATCAGGATGTCGCTGATGCGACGGGGATTTTTGTTATTCGTGCAACGCAAAACAAGCAGAATGGCAAAATCGCCAATATTTATCAGCTGAATGCGAAGGACGCATCGGCAATGATACTCGGAACGGAATTCCAGCTTGAACCTTACGACATTGTTTATGTCACTACCGCGCCGCTGGCTCGTTGGAACCGTGTGATTTCTCTGCTGGTACCGACGATTTCCGGGGTGCATGACCTGACAGAGACTTCACGGTGGATTCAAACATGGCCCAACTAAAATTTAACTCCATCCTGGTGGTTTGTACCGGCAACATTTGCCGTTCGCCCATTGGCGAGCGCTTGCTGCGTAAACGTCTGCCAGGCGTAAAAGTCAAATCGGCAGGTGTTCATGGTCTGGTAAAACACCCTGCAGATGCGACAGCAGCAGATGTTGCCGCTAATCATGGCGTATCTCTTGAAGGACATGCCGGACGTAAGCTCACTGCTGAGATGGCACGAAATTACGATCTGATTCTGGCAATGGAGTCAGAGCATATTGCTCAGGTTACCGCAATCGCTCCCGAGGTCCGCGGGAAGACAATGCTGTTTGGGCAATGGCTGGAACAGAAAGAGATCCCGGATCCCTATCGTAAAAGTCAGGACGCATTTGAACATGTCTACGGTATGTTGGAGCGCGCCAGTCAGGAATGGGCGAAGCGCCTCAGCCGGTAATTTGAGTTTATAAAATACGATGACAACTAAAAATATGAATACGCCACCAGGCAGCACTCAGGAAAATGAGATCGATCTGCTTCGTCTGGTCGGCGAGTTATGGGATCACCGTAAGTTTATTATCAGCGTAACCGCGTTATTCACGCTGATCGCTGTCGCTTACTCGCTGTTAAGCACACCAATTTATCAGGCAGATACTCTGGTCCAGGTTGAGCAAAAACAGGGCAACGCCATTCTCAGCGGCCTGAGCGATATGATCCCTAACTCATCGCCCGAGTCTGCACCGGAGATCCAACTGCTGCAATCGCGCATGATTCTCGGTAAAACCATTGCTGAACTGAATCTGCGCGACATAGTTGAGCAGAAGTATTTTCCGATTGTGGGTCGCGGCTGGGCGAGATTAACCAAAGAAAAACCAGGTGAGCTGGCGATCAGCTGGATGCATATTCCACAACTGAATGGTCAGGATCAGCAACTGACACTCACGGTTGGGGAAAACGGCCACTATACACTGGAAGGTGAAGAGTTCACCGTCAATGGTATGGTCGGCCAGCGTCTGGAAAAAGATGGCGTTGCGCTGACTATCGCGGACATTAAGGCCAAACCAGGAACACAGTTTGTCCTGAGCCAGCGTACCGAACTGGAAGCGATTAACGCATTGCAGGAAACCTTTACCGTTAGCGAACGCAGTAAAGAAAGCGGGATGCTGGAACTTACCATGACTGGTGATGATCCCCAGTTGATTACTCGTATTCTGAACAGCATCGCTAACAACTATTTGCAACAGAATATCGCTCGCCAGGCGGCGCAGGATTCACAAAGCCTTGAATTCTTACAGCGCCAGTTGCCTGAAGTGCGCAGCGAGCTGGACCAGGCGGAAGAAAAACTCAACGTTTATCGCCAGCAGCGCGATTCGGTTGACCTTAACCTAGAAGCCAAAGCCGTTCTTGAGCAGATTGTGAACGTTGATAATCAACTCAATGAGCTGACTTTCCGCGAGGCAGAGATCTCCCAGCTGTATAAGAAAGATCACCCAACTTATCGTGCGCTGCTGGAAAAACGCCAGACGCTGGAGCAAGAACGCAAACGCCTGAATAAGCGGGTATCGGCAATGCCTTCCACTCAACAGGAAGTGTTACGTTTAAGCCGTGACGTAGAAGCGGGCCGTGCGGTATATCTGCAATTACTTAACCGCCAGCAGGAGTTGAGTATTTCGAAATCCAGTGCCATTGGTAACGTGCGGATTATCGACCCAGCAGTCACTCAGCCGCAGCCAGTGAAACCGAAAAAAGCGTTGAACGTGGTGCTTGGTTTTATTCTTGGCCTGTTTATTTCGGTGGGTGCCGTGCTGGCGCGTGCGATGTTGCGTCGTGGTGTAGAAGCCCCGGAACAACTGGAAGAGCACGGCATCAGCGTTTATGCCACTATCCCAATGTCCGAGTGGCTGGATAAACGTACCCGTCTGCGTAAGAAAAATTTATTTTCTAATCAGCAGCGCCATCGTACTAAAAATATCCCCTTCCTGGCGGTGGATAACCCGGCGGATTCTGCTGTGGAAGCCGTACGTGCGCTACGAACCAGTCTGCACTTCGCTATGATGGAGACGGAGAATAACATTCTGATGATCACCGGTGCGACGCCAGACAGTGGTAAAACGTTTGTCAGTTCAACTCTGGCAGCGGTGATCGCCCAGTCCGATCAAAAAGTGTTATTTATTGATGCCGACTTACGCCGTGGTTATTCGCATAACCTGTTTACCGTGAGTAATGAACATGGCTTGTCGGAATATCTGGCAGGTAAAGATGAGCTCAACAAAGTGATCCAGCATTTTGGCAAAGGAGGCTTTGATGTGATTACTCGCGGTCAGGTGCCACCTAACCCGTCTGAACTGCTGATGCGCGATCGGATGCGTCAATTACTGGAATGGGCGAACGACCATTACGATCTGGTGATTGTCGATACGCCGCCGATGCTGGCGGTGAGTGATGCCGCGGTCGTGGGGCGTTCTGTTGGCACCAGCCTGCTGGTTGCGCGTTTTGGCTTGAACACCGCCAAAGAGGTGAGTTTGTCAATGCAGCGCCTGGAACAGGCAGGCGTCAATATTAAAGGCGCTATCCTCAATGGTGTGATTAAACGCGCCAGCACCGCTTACAGTTACGGCTATAACTATTACGGTTATAGTTACTCCGAGAAAGAGTAAAACTGAAAGTGGCCGGATGCGGCGTGAACGCCTTTTCCGGTCTACGCATTAGACAGTTCTTCGTTTGTCATCAGCCTCAGAGCATTCAGGTAACTGAATGCTCTTTTTTATGCATTACAAACTGCACGCCGGTATGCGTGCTTCATTCACGATTTGCGTAAAACCTGCCAACGAACACATGCCCTGCGCATTTCGCTCTTCACATCCTGCCAGGGTCAGTTTCACCTCTCCGGGCGGCGTATTTAATGACAGCGGCGTTTTATCACGCATCTGCTGTAAAGTCTGGAAGACCAGCGAAACCTGAATCCACTGGCTGTTATCGCTTAGCCGACGCCAGCGTTCAAACACCAGTTCACCACCTGGCGGCGTGTTATCCGGCTGACCGGGAAGCGTCCAGTTGAGCTCCAGTGCGCCGCCGAGATTTGCCAGATTAGTATCGTGTCCGGCAATAAACAGTACTGAAGTGGGTAATGTCACACCATACGCCTGTTTTTGCGGTGGATGGGGCGTCAACGCTGCCATGATCAAATCCAATAACGGGGTGGCGCGGCTGCGGGCAACCTCTGGCGTGCGTTGTAGCAAATAAAATTGCGCGTTATGCAAACTTAGCAAGGTGTTCCACTGGTGTGAATCGGTGATCCTTCCCCACCCCGGCTCTGGCATTCCCTGTGCTTGTTGCAGGAGAAATATCTCCGTCAGCATTGATGCGAGGCTTACCGCACCGGTTAATGAGACATTGTCGGCGCTCACCTTGAGTTCCGATGGTAATGCCTGCGTTAATGAACAGCTTTCGTCCTGTTTCTCACGTTTAAGGCACAAGTTTGATTGCGGAAAATTAAGCACCCGTTCCAGTTCGCGAAACGCCGTTTGCCGATGCCCGGTAAAGTCAGCAATTGACCCTCCTGCCCTGCTGAGGATCGCGTCAGTCACGTTCGCATTATCCAGTTGGCAAACGCCAGTTTTTAGAGGATTAAATAACGGATCGGGACTGGACGTATCTGCCTGGGTATGTACGGTTATTGCACAGTCAGGTGCCAGCCCGGCGGCGAAGGCTTCGCCTGTTTTACGGGTACGCTCGTCGACATCAGCAATAATCGCGACCTGACCAGGCTGCGGACAGCCCTTTTTTGCCAGCAATCCGTCGGCCACCAGACGCTGGCGTTGGTAATGTCCGAAATAGGCGATTAGCTCACCACCGCGCGGTGTCAGCCAACCCAGTTTTACCGGCCAGGTTGGCCATGCGTCTGGGGTGACATCCTGCATCAGTTGCGTGGCCTTGGTTGGAGCACGCACACCATGACGACTGACAATCACCACACTTTCCAGCTTCAGCTCCGGCTCACTCTGAGCGAATGCAGATTGCGAGGTTAACGGAATCAGAAGAGATAAAAATGGGATTAAGATCGCTTTCATCGATATGTTTCCGCTTTTCATATCTGACATTATTGATTGCCTGATGCGATGCTAATGCGCCGCATCAGGCCTACGTTCGTTAACTTTTCAGACGCGGGTCCAGCCATACCAACACAAGGGTGGAGAGCGAACACATCAACAAAATGCCGACGAACCAAAGTAAATACCACATTGTTCCTGCTCCTTAGTACAACTCGTTTTCGTTACGGCGGAGAGTTTCTGTTGTCATGCGCCCCCACATTTTGTAGTAGCTCCAGAGAGTGTAGAGCAACACAATGGGCAAAAATATCAGCACGATTACCAACATAATGCTCAGCGTCAGCTGGCTGGAAGTGCTGTCCCACAACGTCAGGCTGGAGATCGGACTCACGCTTGACGGCATGACGAAGGGGAACAGCGTGATGCCTGCCGTGAAAATCACGCCAAATTGCATCAATGACGCCATTAAAAATCCCCAACCTGGGCGACCACGATAAATCGCCATCACCGTCAGCAATGGGCAGAAGAACCCCAGCAGCGGGAAGATCCACAAAACGGGCGATTCGACGAAATTATTCATCCAGGCACCAGGTAGCACTGCCACCAGTTTCATTAACGGATTGGAAGGACCGTTAGCATCCTGGGCGAGCAGTACAAAGCCATCAATACCGACCCACAGCCAGTAACCCGCCAGCAAAAAGCACAGCATCACCAACAGTGCAGCGCGTTTGGTGGCCAGCTGTGAACTCAGATGAATCACACCAACAGTTTTCAGTTGTAACCAGACGCCACCTTGCAAAATTACCATCCCAAGGCTGAGCAATCCGCACAATAAAGGGAATGGCGTCAGCAGTTGCCAGAAGCTGCCGAGATACTCCACGCGTAATTGCGGTGTGAAGGCAAACGGCACGCCGAGCAACAAGTTGCCGAAGGCGATACCGAAGACTACCGGCGGCACCAGACTGCCGATGACCAGACCGGCGTCCCACATTTTACGCCAGCGTGCATCGGCGATTTTTCCGCGATAATCAAAGGCCAGCGGGCGGAAGAACAGTGAGCACAGCACCAGGATCATCGCCACATAAAAGCCGGAAAACGCCGCTGCATACACTCTGGGCCAGGCGGCAAATAATGCCCCACCAGCGAGGATCAACCAGACCTGGTTGCCTTCCCAGTGTGCACCAACGCTGTTTATCACTATCCGGCGTTCATCATCATTACGCGCCACCAGCGGCAGCAGACAGCCGATCCCCATGTCAAATCCGTCGGAGATCATAAAGACCACCAGGATCACGCCAATCAGCAGCCACCAGATGAAGCGCAATGTTTCATAATCAAACATGATTTTCTTCTTTACCCCTGTTGCTGCGTCGGTTGTTCACTCTGCATCGCGCTCGGCCCCAGACGGGCATATTTCTGCATCAGGTAGACTTCGGCGATTAAGAACAGGGTGTAAAGCCCTACGATCATGATCAGTGAGAAAGCCAGTTGTCCTGTGGTTAAAGCGGAGTGCGCGGAGTATGTCGGTAAGATGTCCTGTATCGCCCACGGCTGACGACCAAACTCGGTCATAAACCACCCGGCTTCAATCGCAATCCACGGCAACGGCAAACTCCAGAGCGCCATTTTCAGCACCCAGCGATGCTGGTCGATTTTGCCACGCAGCGTCTGGACAAGCGCAATCAGCATCACCAGTAGCAGCAGGGAACCACAGCCCACCATGATGCGGAAACTCCAGAATACCGGCGCAACCTGAGGTATCGCGCCACGCATCGCCGCCTGGTACTGTGCGGCTGTGACATGATTCATATCCGGCGCATAGCGGGAGAGCAACATGCCGTAGCCCAGGTCACCTTCCAGTTCCCGGAATGCCTGCAACACATGCGGCTCACGATTGCCTTGCGATATTTCCTGCATTAACAGCCAGGCCATACGTCCGCGTTGCAAGCGTGGGTAGGTTTCAGCCATCAAATTCTTCAGACCCGGCACGGGTTTATCTAATGAGTGAGTGGCGAGGATCCCTAACAGCGCGGGAATTTTGATGGCAAAGGCGTTACGCTCTTGATCCTGTTCCGGCCAGGCAACCACATGGAACGGTGCAGGAGCAGGTTCCGTTTGCCACTCCCCTTCCATCGCCGCCAGTTTTACCGGTTGTACTTGCGCGACTTCATACGCAGAACTGTCCCCGAGTTGTAGCGTGCCGATAATCGCCAGAGTACCGAAGACGGAACCGATGGCAAACGAGCGTAATGCAACATCGCGCTCCCGTCCGCGCAGTAAATACCAGGCGCTGATCGCCATAATAAACATGGCCCCGGTCACGTAGCCCGCCATTACGGTGTGCACAAATTTCACCTGGCTGACCGGGTTAAAGACCAGCTCGCTGAAGCTGGTCATCTCCATACGTAGGGTGTCGATATCAAAATGCGCACCGGTCGGGTATTGCATCCAACCGTTGGCATTCAATATCCACAATGCAGAGAGATTTGAACCGAACGCCACCAGCCACGTCACCAGCAGGTGCTGGTATTTATTCAGCCGCTGCCAGCCGAAGAAGAAAAGCCCGACAAAGGTGGATTCGAGGAAGAAGGCCATTAATGCTTCCATCGCCAGCGGTGCGCCAAAAATATCGCCCACATAGTTGGAATAGAATGCCCAGTTAGTACCAAACTGAAACTCCATGGTCAGGCCGGTAGCCACGCCAAGAGCAAAATTGATACCGAAGAGCTTACCCCAGAAGCGCGTCATATCGCGGTAGATTGTTTTGCCGGTGACCACGTAAATGGTTTCCATGATAGCCAGCAAAAAAATCAGCCCCAGGGTAAGGGGTACAAATAAAAAGTGATACAGCGCGGTCAGAGCAAACTGCCAGCGCGATAAATCAATGACATCCCACATGCGCACTCCTGTAGGCGAAGAGAGAAAAATAACCCGATAATGTTAGATCTCCCTCTTTATCCTGAAACTCTACGACCAGAGGTATTCGCCGATTGCGATATTCATAAGACTGAAAGCGATACTTACCGTCTTTTTACGTCGGTGCAGCTTCCGCCAGCCACTGACATACCTCGCTAAGCCGCTGCGCAGAGTCGACCAAATCTTCTGGCGCTGCCAGCACCACTTCCGGTATTGGGCAGATTTCATAACTTTCCAGTAACGGGCCTTTTAAGGTGTCCGTACAGCGTAAATGCCAGACATGGCGTAACCCCGTGGCGTTGATATAGCTCTCGCCATAGCCAATGGTACGAATCTGAATATTTCCCGGCCCACAGAGACGTGAGAGAAAAAGCCGATCAGCCTCGCTGATGGGTAATTGCGTCAGATTAATGCTGTGCGGCTGCGCGTCGGGGTTACGTACATGTGCCAGTAACTCATGCGCCAACGGTAGGCCATTCATCAGGCCATCAATGGGCGGCGGTAACAGCGAATCTGTCGGCAAGAGATTTTGCGTTGCCGCCTGCCACAACGCCAGCGGCGCGCAGCCAGCCTCCAGTTTGTCCTCCAGCAACTTTTCGCCGCGACGTCTGCGCACCCGCCATAATCCGCAGAAGATCGCCTCCTGTATTTCACTTTTACTGTCGTCAGCCTGCTGAATGCGCACTGACACTTCCCCTTCCCCGAGAAGCGTATTGATAAAGTGACGATCGTCGGCGTTGAGATTTAACAGATCGACTGCCAGCACCTCGCCCAACGGCGGCTGGCGTTCGCTTAGTTGATGTTGTAACTCGTTTAACAGCGCAATCACCTGCGGGCTGTGAGCACATTGCTCCAGGGCCGCCATACTCGGTTCATCATTCACCTGACAGGTGATCGGCAGTGGATTCATGCTGAAACTGTCATCGTTCGGTTGCGTTCCTGGCCCCAGCAGATGGAAAAAAGTTTCGCTCATGAGGCACGCTCCTGCTGCGGTTCGACAAGCCCGCGCATCAGGTTTATCAGTTCCGCCCACGGGTGAATACCATTCAGCACGCCGCGATAGTTTCCGCCGGTAAACACTAAAGTGGTAGGAAAGCGAAAGACGCCAAAGCGATCGCCGATGGCTTCGCTCTGCTCAAGGTCAGCAATCGCCACCTGCCATGTATAGTCGGGAAACTCGTGCAGTAATTCGCCAATCATTACCGGATTATCGCTGACCTCTGGCGTGCGTTTCGGGTCACTGCTTAATAACACCACGCCGTCTGGCGCTTGCGTAAGCCAGTCGTCAAGACGGGATTCACTGACCGGCGTCCAGCCGCGCGCCAGCATTCGTTGCCACAACGCATCAAATGGCGTGTCGTTGCTCATCCCTGCTCCTCCTGTGTCATCCGGTACTGGCGCAAGCGAACGCCTTCGTAATTTTCCATCGACAGACAGTCATAATTGAGACAACGCGATTCATTAGCCAGTTGCGGCACACTTCCCCACGCAGCCAACTGCGCCAGCGCCGATTGTTCCGCAGCGAGCAGTTGCTCCCGTGCCAGTTCGCTCAGGCTGCCGCCGTAGTCGTCGAGCATCGCGGGTTGCAGCCCGACGAGGGCAATATGTGCTGGCAGATGTCCGCGGATATCTGCCAGCGCCAGCACTTCGGAGAAACTGTTCTGATGCAGGCTCATTTTCTTCGCGCTGAGATAAGCCGGAATGCGTTCTCCGGCATAGGTTCGCAGCGTTCCAGGTTCCAGCCCGTAGTCAATGGCATCGAGAATCAACAGATGGCTGGCGCTTTCGACATACCCCAGCAAGTTCAGTCCCTGAGTACCGCCATCGACAATCTCCACATACTCGGGCCAGTGGTAATGGGCATACAGCCGTTCCGCCACCCGCACGCCGAAGCCTTCATCGGCCCACAGCAGGTTGCCCAGCCCCATGACCACCACGCGTTGCTCGCTCATGAACACTCCTTGTTACTTATTTTGCCAAATTTGTGGCTACGGTAGCCGTTGACCATGGTGGAGATCACCGTGCCGTCGGACATGATGTCTTCACGCAGCGCCATGTAGACATGACCGATCACAAACGCGCCAATCAGCCACATCCCCAGCCGATGCCAGCTGTGAATGTCCATTGAGTTGCCACCCGTCCAGTAGAAAAATTCCACCACATAACGGAACGGCGCAAAAATAGCGTACTGGCTGTGTTCGCTGTACAGCGCAAAACCAGTGATGATCATAAAGACCGACATCAGGAAATAGCCGAACATCGCCGCCTGGGCGATGGGATTATGGCCTATATCGGCACTCGGACGTTTTGCCAGAAACAGATACCAGCGGATTTCATACCACACGCCCTGCCACCAGCTTTTACGCCATACCGGCACGATAAACAGCTCGCGGGAGTATCGATTGCCAACAAAAGCCCAGTAGATCCGCATCAGCAAAACCACGGTAAAAACCATCCCGGCGCTGAAGTGAATTAACCTGATGTAGCCCATATAGAACAGATACGTCGCCTCGCCGCTGACGGAAGGTAGCGGCTTGCCGATAAAGTATCCGGTGACCATCAACACCGCCATGCATAACACCGTCAACCAGTGCCAGATGCGGACTGGCGCTTCAAAGACATAGTGGCTGACAACGTTGTCGCTTTTCTGTTGCATGATGATTCTCCTTCGCTGTTAACGCACCTGCACGGAGATCAGCTCGCTACCGTCGTCGCCCAGCACGTGTGTTGAACAGGCGAGGCACGGGTCAAAGCTGTGCAGAGTACGCAGGATCTCCAGCGGTTGCTCGGGGATCGCCATTTTGGTGTTCATCAGCGCCGCTTCATAAGCGCCAATCTGCCCTTTGGGATCGCGCGGGCTGGCGTTCCAGGTGGTCGGCACCACGCACTGGTAGAGATCAATCTTGCCATCGCGAATGGCGGCCCAGTGGCCTAACGCCCCGCGCGGCGCTTCGGTAAAACCGACACCACGGCACTCTGTCGGCCAGGTTGCAGGTTCCCATTTTTCCGTGGAAGCAGTGGCGAGATTGCCGTTTTTCAGGTTGGTCATCAGCTTGTCGAAGAAATACTGCAACTTACCTGCGGCCCACTGCGCTTCGTGCGCGCGGCACAAAATGCGGCCTAACGTTGACTGGATACCGGAAAGCGGCAGGTTCAACGCCGACATCATGCGATCGACCGACTCAACGGTCGCAGCATCGCCTTTGTGATAAGCGATTAACGTGCGCGCCAGCGGCCCCACTTCCATCGCGTTACCGCGCCAGCGTGGCGCTTTGATCCACGAGTAGCGTTCCTGTTCATTCAGCTGCTGAATGTTGGTATCGCTGCCTTTGACATCGCCGGGGTTGTACCACGGGTCGGTGATGCCATCGAACGGATGACGCCCGACCTGATCGTTGGGATATCGATACCAGGCGTGGTCGACAAACTCCTGCACCTGCTGCGGATCAACCAAATCCACTGGCAGCACATTGTTGAAGTCGCCGTTAATCACCGCGCCGCCAGGCATCAGCAGACTTTTCTCGCCAAAGTCGTTGGCAATATCCGGGAATGCGCCGTAGCTGAGAACGCATTTATCAGAAAGACCAGTGCCGATTTCGCTCCACGGTTTGTTGAACTGACCGATGGCTAAGGCGTCGGGGATCATCACGTTGTTAATGAAGTCCGCCGTGCGGGTGATAATTGACTGCACCAGGTTCAGGCGTTCCATATTGACTGCCCCGACCGCGCCGCTTTCGTCAATGTTGATGGCGCAAGGCATCCCGCCGACAATCCAGTTTGGATGCGGGTTTTTACCGCCAAAGACCGCGTGGATTTTGACAATTTCACGCTGGAAATCGAGAGCTTCGAGATAGTGGGCAAAGCCCATCAGGTTAGCTTCTGGCGGCAGTTTGTACTGCGGGTGCCCCCAGTAGCCATTGCGGAAGATCCCCAACTGCCCGCCTTCAACAAATTTTTTCAGGCGGTTTTGTACGTCGAAGAAATAGCCAGGGGATGATTTCGGCCAAGAGGAGAGACTTTGCGCCAGTTCGGAGGTTTTCCGCGGGTCGGCTTTCAGCGCATCTAACACATCGATCCAGTCCATCCCGGCAAGCTGATAGAAGTGCACCAGATGATCGTGGCACCAGAGCGTTGCCAGCATAATGTTGCGGATGATATTGGCGTTGTCCGGCACTTTAATACCGATAGCATCTTCGATGGCGTAAACCGAAGCCAGGGCGTGTACGCCAGTACAGACGCCGCAGATACGTTCAACGAACGCCCACGCATCGCGCGGGTCGCGCCCTTGTAGGATGATCTCCAGCCCGCGAAACATGGTGCCGCAGGAGACGGCATTGGTGATCACATTCTGATCGTTAATATTCACTTCGCAGCGCATGTGGCCTTCGATGCGCGTAATCGGGTCGACCACCAGGCGGCGTCCGGCATTATTGATGGTGTATCCCTGAGTTTCGTACTGAGTGCTCATGCCTGTTTATCCTCATTGCCTGGCTGATGTTCGGTTTCTGTAGGTTGCTGGTTATGACGTCTGCGCTGGTCAACGGCGCTGGCGACTGCGTGCACACCAACAGCCGCTGCCACCACGCCAAGCGCGGTTAAACCGACGGTATCGGCGGTGGAATGAGTACCCATTTGCGGAATATCGACCACGCGGCTGTAGAACGAACCGCGATCCCAGAAACCATTTTCCGCACAGCCCAGGCAGCCGTGACCAGACTGGATTGGGAAAGAAACGCCATCATTCCAGCGTGTGGAGGAACAGGCGTTATAGGTGGTAGGCCCTTTGCAGCCCATTTTGTACAGGCAGTAACCTTTGCGGGCAGCGTCATCATCCCAACTCTGGACGAACTCTCCGGCGTCGAAGTGGGCGCGGCGATAGCATTTATCGTGGATTCGCTGACCATAGAACATCAGCGGACGGCCCATTCTGTCGACATCTGGCAAGCGATCAAAGGTCACCATGTAAGTAATGATGGCGCTCATCACATCCGGGATCGGCGGGCAGCCAGGTACTTTGATAATGGGTTTGTCGGTGATGACTTTGTCGATAGGCGTTGCCTGCGTCGGATTGGGCCGCGCGGCCTGCACGCAGCCCCAGGACGCGCAGGTTCCCCAGGCGATAATCGCGCTGGCTCCGGCAGCGGCACGTTTGAGTTTCTCAATAAACGGTCGACCGCTGCTGATACAGAACATCCCCTGCTCGCCCAGCGGCGGATTACCTTCTACTGCGAGGATATATTTGCCATTGTATTGCGTGATGATGTCTTCGAAGACTTCTTCCGCCTGGGTTCCGGCGGCAGCCATCAAAGTATCGTCATAATCGAGGGAAATCAGGGAAAGGATGACGTCCTTCGCCAGTGGGTGAGCGGAGCGGATAAAAGATTCGGTACAGCAGGTGCATTCCAGACCGTGGATCCATACCACCGGAATGCGGGGTTTGTTCTCCAGCGCCCAGGCAATCTTTGGTGCCATTCCCGCGCCTAATCCCAGCGACGTGGCAGCCAGACTACAATATTTGAGAAAGCTGCGCCGGGTAACGCCCTGACGCCGCATGGCCTGGTAAAATGTTTCCTCGTTATTCATATCGCACGTCTCTTCTCCTTGCGACACCGGCAGGACACCGGGCGCTTATGGTCGGCAAGCGACGTCCCTGTAGCAAGGCAAACCATCGCTTCACGTGAGATGCTGAAAACGAAAGCTCATCCTTCTGCACTGGCGCACGTCGCCAGAAAGTATTGTTAATAAAGCGTAGTGAAACTTTTGCACAAAACAATACAAACTGTGTGGATTTATCTTTTAGCGATAAAAATGGACCTATTTTTCTTTTTGCCGGGCGGTGGGGATGTTTAGCCGGTTGCTAAACGAGTAAAAGAGAAGGAATTCATGGTGATGAAATGATCAATCTGCTGTTATTTCACGCTATCAATGCACTTTTGGCTGTTTTTCAGGCAAACAAACAAATTAGGGGTTTACACGCCGCATCGGGATGTTTATAGTGCGCGTCATTCCGGAAGTGTGGCCGAGCGGTTGAAGGCACCGGTCTTGAAAACCGGCGACCCGAAAGGGTTCCAGAGTTCGAATCTCTGCGCTTCCGCCAAATAAGATAAGGGGTTAGCTAAATGCTAACCCCTTTTTCTTTTGCCTGTCGAAATTCTCAGGGCGTTATATTTGCTTAATGACCTGATAATCCGCTGTTAAACCTGTTCCAGATCAAATGCGTAAAGATGGGTAAAACTTCTGGGTGCCCTTACGCATTATCATTATGCTGCTTAATTAATTACATCTGTCATAGAGAGTGACTCAATGGATCGTATTGTTAGTTCTTCACATGACCGTACATCACTGCTTAGCACCCATAAGGTGCTGCGTAATACCTATTTTCTGCTGAGCCTGACGCTGGCCTTTTCGGCGATTACCGCAACTGCCAGTACGGTGCTGATGCTGCCATCTCCGGGTCTGATTCTGACGCTGGTGGGTATGTATGGTTTGATGTTCCTGACCTATAAAACGGCGAATAAGCCGACCGGGATTATCTCCGCATTCGCCTTTACCGGTTTTCTGGGTTATATCCTCGGACCTATTCTGAACACCTATCTGTCTGCCGGAATGGGGGACGTAATCGCTATGGCTCTGGGCGGAACGGCGTTAGTGTTCTTCTGCTGCTCTGCATATGTGCTGACCACCCGCAAAGATATGTCGTTCCTCGGCGGTATGCTGATGGCGGGTATTGTGGTGGTGCTGATTGGTATGGTTGCTAATATCTTCCTGCAGCTGCCTGCTCTGCATCTGGCGATCAGTGCGGTCTTCATTTTGATCTCCTCTGGCGCTATTTTGTTTGAAACCAGCAACATCGTTCATGGCGGTGAAACGAACTATATTCGTGCCACGGTTAGCCTGTATGTTTCGCTGTACAACATCTTCGTCAGCCTGCTGAGCATTCTGGGCTTCGCCAGCCGCGATTAATCTCACCCGCTAACACTTTCATAGCCTCGCTTTATGCGGGGCTTTGTTTTTTGTTACACTGCCGCCAGTCTGATTAAGGTAGTAATAATTATGCTGATCTTCGAAGGTAAAGAGATAGAAACGGATACCGAAGGCTATCTCAAAGAAAGCAGCCAGTGGAGTGAGCCGCTGGCAGTGGTGATTGCAGAGAACGAAGGGATTTCGCTGTCACCGGAACACTGGGAAGTGGTGCGTTTTGTGCGTGATTTCTATCTGGAATTCAATACTTCTCCGGCGATTCGTATGCTGGTAAAAGCGATGGCGAATAAATTTGGCGAAGAAAAAGGTAACAGCCGCTATTTATACCGACTGTTTCCGAAAGGTCCGGCTAAGCAAGCCACCAAAATTGCTGGCCTGCCAAAACCGGTAAAATGTATTTAACGGATACGAAAATCGGTTAATTCCCCCGAGGGATGATGCGGCTCGCTGAGCACCCGTTCTACACGCGCAGAACGCGGGCCGCCACTCTTTAACCACTGCATTAATTTTTCCACCTGCCCTTCTTCACCGCAGGCAACCACTTCCACGCTGCCATCGTCAAGATTTTTGGCGTACCCGGTTAAACCCAGTCTTTTCGCTTCGTACTGTGTGGTGTAGCGAAATCCTACGCCCTGAACTCGCCCGTAAACCCAGGCAATTATGCAGACTTTCGACATTGCTGCTCTCCTTATCCTTAATGGACGCGTTGCAAATCCATGGAAAACTCCGGACAATGACGCCCATTTCTTTGCATCGACAGAAAAGTAAATTATGAGTGTACGTTTAGTGTTAGCCAAAGGGCGCGAAAAATCATTACTTCGTCGCCATCCGTGGGTCTTTTCCGGGGCCGTTGCCCGCATGGAAGGTAAAGCCAGCCTCGGTGAAACCATCGATATTGTTGATCATCAGGGAAAATGGTTAGCACGCGGCGCTTATTCGCCAGCTTCGCAAATCCGGGCGCGCGTCTGGACGTTTGACCCGTCTGAGTCTATCGACATTGCTTTTTTTTCCCGCCGTTTGCAACAAGCACAAAAATGGCGTGACTGGCTGGCGCAAAAAGATGGCCTCGACAGCTATCGTTTAATCGCCGGAGAATCTGATGGCCTGCCGGGTATTACTATCGATCGTTTCGGTAATTTTCTGGTGCTGCAACTGCTGAGTGCTGGGGCAGAATATCAGCGCGCGGCATTAGTTAGTGCCCTGCAAACGCTGTACCCGGAATGTGCGATTTACGATCGCAGCGATGTTGCGGTACGTAAAAAAGAAGGGATGGAGCTGACCCTGGGCCTCGTCACCGGCGAGTTGCCGCCTGCCCTGCTGCCGATTGAAGAACACGGCATGAAGCTGCTGGTGGATATTCAGCACGGACACAAAACGGGCTACTACCTGGACCAGCGAGACAGCCGCCTGGCTACCCGCCGCTACGTTGAAAATAAACGTGTGCTGAACTGTTTCTCCTATACCGGTGGTTTCGCCGTATCGGCACTGATGGGCGGTTGCAGCCAGGTTGTCAGCGTTGATACCTCCCAGGAAGCGCTGGATATTGCACGGCAGAACGTTGAGCTGAACAAACTGGATCTGAGCAAGGCTGAGTTTGTCCGTGATGATGTCTTTAAATTGCTGCGTACTTATCGCGATCGCGGTGAAAAATTTGACGTTATCGTGATGGACCCGCCGAAGTTTGTTGAGAATAAAAGCCAGTTGATGGGCGCGTGTCGTGGCTATAAAGATATCAACATGCTGGCGATTCAGTTGCTGAATGAAGGCGGTATTCTCCTGACTTTCTCCTGTTCCGGTCTGATGACCAGCGATTTATTTCAGAAAATCATCGCGGATGCCGCAATTGATGCCGGCCGTGATGTACAATTTATAGAGCAGTTCCGTCAGGCAGCCGATCATCCGGTGATCGCTACCTATCCGGAAGGGCTATATCTGAAAGGGTTTGCCTGTCGCGTCATGTAACTTGAAATGTGGAATTTTACCCTTATATCAAAGGTAAAGATTTCCCGGGAGGTGACTATGATTGCCAGCAAATTCGGTATCGGCCAGCAGGTCCGCCATTCCCTGTTAGGTTATCTCGGAGTGGTCGTGGATATCGACCCGGTTTATTCGCTCTCTGAACCGTCGCCTGATGAGCTGGCGGTAAATGACGAGCTTCGCGCCGCTCCGTGGTATCACGTAGTGATGGAGGACGATAACGGCCTACCGGTTCATACCTACCTGGCTGAAGCCCAGCTAAGTAGCGAATTGCAGGATGAACATCCTGAACAGCCATCCATGGATGAGCTGGCGCAGACCATCCGCAAACAACTCCAGGCCCCGCGTCTGCGTAACTGATCCCTGAACGAATCCCCGGAAGGTTTTTGCCTTCCGGGGATTTTTTATTTGGCCAGGCCCAGGCGAGGGATCTCAATAGCCGGGCAGCGATCCATCACCACATTCAACCCGGCATCCCGTGCCAGTACTGCCGCTTGCTCATTAATCACCCCCAGTTGCATCCAGAGGGTTTTCGCGCCAATGGCAATAGCTTCCTGTGCCACGCCCCACGCCGCTTCTGAATTACGGAAAACATCGACCATATCGACCTTTTCCGGAACGTCTGCCAGCGTGCCATACCCCTGCTGGCCCAGCAGCGTTTTGCCGGCAACTTTTGGCGAAACCGGAATGACATGATACCCCTGGTCGAGTAGATATTTCATCACGCGATAGCTGGGACGATCGGGTTTGTCGCTTGCCCCCACCAGCGCAATGGTGTGAGTGGACGTTAAAATGCCTGCAATATCGGTTTCTTTCATTATTTCCTCCAGACTGTTTAACAAAGTGTACGACAAAGCCGACATGCCAACCATGCAGCTAATACGAATGAATGAGAGCAAAAGCGGGAAATATGTCTATATGTTAGTAAGTATGATTAAAGAAAAATTTTGACACATTATTATTCGGGCGGTCTTTTGACAGGAGCTACCTATGAAAACCGGCATCGTGACCACCTTGATTGCATTATGTTTGCCGGTATCCGTTTTTGCCACCACGCTGCGGCTTTCAACCGATGTCGATCTTCTGGTACTCGACGGCAAGAAGGTTTCCAGCTCTCTGCTGCGCGGTGCGGACAGCATTGAACTGGATAATGGACCGCATCAGTTAGTGTTTCGCGTTGAGAAGACGATTCATCTTTCCAATAGTGAAGAACGGCTGTATATCTCCCCACCGCTAGTGGTCAGTTTTAATACCCAGCTCATCAACCAGGTCAATTTTCGCCTGCCTCGCCTGGAGAATGAGCGGGAAGCTAACCATTTTGATGCCGCGCCGCGCCTTGAATTGTTGGATGGCGATGCGACGCCGATTCCGGTAAAGCTGGATATTCTCGCCATTACCTCAACGGCAAAAACGATTGATTATGAGGTCGAGGTTGAACGCTATAACAAATCCGCGAAACGCGCTTCACTACCGCAATTTGCCACGATGATGGCAGATGACAGTACGCTGCTTTCGGGTGTTTCCGAGCTGGATGCTATTCCACCGCAGTCTCAGGTGCTCACAGAACAACGGCTGAAGTATTGGTTTAAACTGGCTGACCCACAAACGCGAAATACTTTCCTGCAGTGGGCGGAAAAACAACCATCTTCCTGAGATTTTTGTGCCTGTGCGCAGGCTTTTTCGGTCTTTATCTTGCAGCGATAAGTGCTTACAGTAATCTGTAGGAAAGTTGACTACGGATGTACATTATGGAACTGACGACTCGCACTTTACCTGCGCGGAAACATATTGCGCTGGTGGCACACGATCACTGCAAACAAATGCTGATGAGCTGGGTGGAACGGCATCAACCGTTACTGGAACAACACGTACTGTATGCAACAGGCACTACCGGTAACTTAATTTCCCGCGCGACCGGCATGAACGTCAACGCGATGTTGAGTGGCCCAATGGGGGGTGACCAGCAGGTTGGCGCATTGATCTCAGAAGGGAAAATTGATGTATTGATTTTCTTCTGGGATCCACTAAATGCCGTGCCGCACGATCCTGACGTGAAAGCCTTGCTGCGTCTGGCGACGGTATGGAACATTCCGGTCGCCACCAACGTGGCAACGGCAGACTTCATAATCCAGTCGCCGCATTTCAACGACGCGGTCGATATTCTGATCCCCGATTATCAGCGTTATCTCGCGGACCGTCTGAAGTAATATTGCACAGGTGGCAAACGCCACCTGTTTCTTACGGTTTTCTCGCCACCGGCACATCCAGATTTTTCAGTATTTCAACAAAGGGAGAGGGATTCTCTTTGTTAAACAGTGCCCATACCCGATGGCGTGCCCGGGTCAGCGCCACGTACATTAACCGCCGTTCTTCAGCGTCCGGGAAATCCTCAACCGGTGGCAGTAGCGCCTCTTCCATAATCGACTCCCGCGCCGCAGCCGGAAAACCATCACTTCCCTCCTGCAAGCCAACGATGATGACGTAATCCGCCTGTTGCCCTTTGCTGGCATGAATGGTCATAAAGTCGATTTGCAACTTCGGCCAGCGTGTTGCCGCTTTTTCCAGGCTGGCAGGCCTCATGTGATGGTAACGCGCCAGGATCAGAATGCGCTCTTCCGGTTTGGCATAACCAGAGAGCTTATCCAGCAAAGCGTCAAGTTGACTCTCATCCAATAACGTGACGGCTTTTTTGTCTCCATTGGTTAAGCTGTTTAGCGGCTTTTTCAGCTGGCCTGGGTTCTGCTGAATAAAACGGTTTGCCACCTTACCGATACGACTGTTAAAACGGTAAGTCGTGTCTAAATCACAACGTTCGCCTTCACCAAAGTTTTCATGGAAAGCGGTGGTGAGCGACATTTGCGCACCGCTGAATCGGTAAATCGCCTGCCAGTCATCACCAACAGCGAACAACGTCGTCTGACTGTTTTGCTTGCGTAATGCCGCTAACAACGCTGCCCGCTGCGGCGAGATATCCTGAAATTCATCAACCAGAATATGCTTCCACGGGCTGATAAAGCGACCTTTCTCCAGAATCACAATCGCCTGATGAATAAGGCCCGAAAAATCGACAGCGTTTTCTGCCTTCAGCGCACCTTTCCAGGCTTTTAATAACGGGGCCATCAACTTGATACGTTTACTGAACAGATCGCGAATCTCTTCGGGTGCACTGGCAATCATTTCTGCCTGTGCACCACCGTGCATCCGCATCAGACTTACCCAGCGATCGAGGCGAGAGGCAAGGCGACGCTGTAATTTTTCATCATCCCAGAAGTTACCTTCTGGCACTGACCACTGCATTTCTTCCGTCAGCCATTGCCGCCAGCCCTTCGCCTGCGCTTTCTTTTCGCTGCATTGCTTGCGCCACTCAGCAATAAAGAGTTCATGACGGGCAGCGGTATCATTTTCCAGTTTGCTGACTATCGGAACTTTTTTGCTGCCCTGCTGAATAATATGCAGCGCCAGCGCATGAAACGTGCGTGCGGTAATGTCTTCGGTATGTAGCCGTTCGCGAATCCGCTCGTCCATCTCTTCAGCGGCTTTGCGACCAAACGCCAGCAATAAAATTTGCTCAGGGGACGCTTCACCACGTGCCAGCAACCAGCCTGCACGGGCCACCAGCACCGACGTTTTTTCCGCTTCCTGCACCTGCCAGCACTAACAGAGAATGCTCGCCATTAACGACTGCCCGGGCCTGCGCCGGATTCAGCGGTGAAGACTCGACCTGGCGGAAAAAATCCGCATACTCGGTAAGCATGGCTTCGGTATACGCCTGGTTATGCTGCAACCGAGCGCTTTCAATATCTTTCAACCAGGCCTGACATTTACGCCACGCCTCACGGCAGTTATCGAATTCTTCCAGTCGGTTAACCGGCAACGGCAACGCCGACAAAGCCTGGCGGATTTGTTGCTGAACGCCAGAGGTTTGCTCACGCGTCAGCCATTTATTTTCTCCAGTGCGCGTGGCAATCAAATCCAGTTGCTGGCGTAAAACACCAGACGCAATTTCGCTCATCTCGCCACTCCACCGCCGCCAGTGAGCATCAAGATGATGGTAAAAACGCTGCGTCTCGCCCCATTCGGTGCCGTGCAGACGCACCACTTTTTCGTCCGGCAGTACAAATTCCAGCTCGCCCCATACCAGACCACGCTTACAGTGAATCGCCAGTAATTGATTGAAAGGAATAAGGTATTCGTGGCGATCGCCGGAGACTTTAATCCCGGCATTGAGGATCACCGCCCGATCGTAAGGGTGCTGTGCCAGACGTTTTCCAAGCGTTGTCGCTTTCAGTTCCATGACTCTGTAGATCCACACGAAATTATTTCTTATCAGTGTAACCGTCAGAGAAAACGTGCTCCAGCCCAAAAAAACGTTACAATTGCCGCCCATTACTGAAAACCACAGTAAAGCGAGGTTTTATGCGTACCGTTTTGAACATTCTGAACTTTGTGCTTGGCGGATTTGCCACCACTCTGGGCTGGCTGTTGGCGACTCTGGTCAGTATTGTGCTGATTTTTACCTTACCGCTGACACGATCCTGCTGGGAGATCACTAAACTGTCTCTGGTGCCTTATGGCAATGA
This sequence comes from Shigella sp. FC1567, assembly GCF_001743015.1. Classification (NCBI taxonomy): domain Bacteria; kingdom Pseudomonadati; phylum Pseudomonadota; class Gammaproteobacteria; order Enterobacterales; family Enterobacteriaceae; genus Shigella; species Shigella sp. FC1567. The sequence continues at coordinate 20,508 of NZ_MIIV01000513.1, read as the reverse complement.
AGCTATTCATGTCGATGAACTGAACCCGGCTGGCAAAAATGTGCTGCTGAATACTGGCGGTACGGTATTGAATATTTTCTGGCTGATTTTCTTTGGCTGGTGGTTATGCCTGATGCACATTGCAACGGGCATCGCACAATGTATTTCAATCATTGGCATTCCTGTCGGCATTGCGAACTTTAAAATTGCCGCTATTGCACTATGGCCGGTTGGTCGTCGCGTGGTATCGGTAGAAACAGCGCAAGCTGCGCGTGAAGCCAATGCACGTCGTCGTTTTGAATAATCCACTAATATGGCCTTTATGCTAAGTCCTTTGCTCAAACGCTATACCTGGAACAGCGCCTGGCTGTATTACGCGCGTATTTTTATTGCGCTTTGTGGAACCACAGCGTTTCCGTGGTGGCTGGGTGATGTAAAACTGACGATTCCGCTAACGCTGGGGATGGTGGCAGCGGCGCTGACCGATCTCGATGACCGACTGGCGGGACGTTTGCGTAACCTCATCATTACGCTGTTCTGCTTTTTTATCGCCTCGGCCTCAGTAGAATTGCTGTTTCCCTGGCCCTGGCTATTTGCGATTGGCTTAACGCTCTCTACCAGCGGCTTCATTTTGCTCGGCGGTCTGGGTCAACGCTATGCAACAATTGCCTTCGGTGCATTGCTGATCGCCATTTACACTATGTTGGGAACATCACTGTATGAGCACTGGTATCAGCAGCCGATGTATCTGCTGGCCGGTGCCGTCTGGTACAACGTCCTGACACTTATTGGTCATCTGCTGTTCCCGGTCCGCCCGCTGCAGGACAACCTGGCGCGTTGCTATGAACAACTGGCGCGTTATCTTGAGCTCAAGTCGCGCATGTTTGATCCTGATATTGAAGATGAAAGCCAGGCACCGCTGTACGATTTGGCTCTCGCCAACGGTCTGCTGATGGCGACATTGAATCAGACGAAACTCTCGCTGCTGACCCGCTTACGTGGCGATCGTGGTCAACGGGGAACGCGTCGCACGCTGCATTATTACTTTGTCGCACAGGATATTCACGAGCGTGCCAGCTCTTCTCATATTCAGTATCAAACATTGCGTGAACATTTTCGCCACAGCGACGTGCTGTTCCGTTTTCAGCGGCTGATGTCGATGCAGGGCCAGGCGTGCCAGCAACTGTCACGCTGTATTTTGTTGCGTCAGCCTTATCAACATGATCCGCATTTTGAGCGCGCTTTTACGCATATTGATGCTGCGCTGGAGCGGATGCGCGATAACGGCGCACCCGCCGATTTACTCAAAACACTGGGATTTTTGCTGAACAATTTACGCGCCATTGATGCCCAACTGGCAACAATTGAATCAGAACAGGCCCAGGCACTACCCCATAATAATGACGAAAATGAGCTCGCTGATGACAGCCCGCACGGGTTGAGTGATATCTGGCTGCGTCTTAGCCGTCACTTCACGCCGGAATCCGCCCTCTTCCGTCATGCGGTAAGAATGTCGCTGGTGTTGTGCTTCGGCTACGCCATCATTCAAATAACCGGAATGCATCACGGGTTTTGGATCTTGCTGACAAGTTTGTTTGTCTGCCAGCCAAACTATAACGCCACGCGCCACCGCCTGAAGTTAAGGATTATTGGTACGCTGGTAGGTATCGCCATTGGCATTCCTGTGCTGTGGTTTGTGCCATCACTGGAAGGGCAGCTGGTGCTGCTGGTTATTACCGGCGTGCTCTTTTTTGCCTTCCGTAACGTGCAATACGCTCATGCAACGATGTTCATCACACTTTTGGTGCTACTGTGTTTTAACTTACTGGGTGAAGGTTTTGAAGTAGCGTTACCTCGCGTAATCGATACGCTGATTGGTTGTGCCATTGCGTGGGCGGCAGTGAGCTACATCTGGCCTGACTGGCAGTTTCGCAATTTGCCGCGCATGCTCGAACGCGCCACAGAGGCCAACTGTCGGTATCTCGATGCCATACTGGAGCAATACCATCAGGGGCGTGATAACCGTCTGGCGTATCGTATTGCCCGCCGCGATGCACACAACCGTGATGCTGAGCTGGCGTCGGTGGTATCAAATATGTCCAGCGAGCCGAACGTTACCCCGCAAATTCGCGAAGCCGCGTTTCGGTTGCTGTGCCTTAACCATACGTTTACCAGCTATATCTCAGCCCTCGGTGCTCACCGGGAGCAGTTAACTAATCCTGAAATTCTGGCGTTTCTTGATGACGCAGTTTGCTATGTTGATGACGCGTTACATCATCAACCTGCTGATGAAGAACGCGTCAATGAGGCATTAGCTAGCCTGAAACAGCGGATGCAGCAACTTGAACCACGGGCAGACAGCAAAGAACCTCTGGTCGTACAACAAGTTGGATTATTGATTGCATTACTGCCTGAGATTGGTCGTCTGCAACGCCAGATTACTCAAGTTCCGCAGGAAACTCCTGTTTCGGCGTAAGTGAGTCAGCCCATTCTGCAAGCTCCTGGCGGCGTGCCACCGGGAGCGCAGCTTCATGAATGCCGATAATGGCACCTTCAAGCATAAACAGAATCTTTTCTGTCACCAGACTGTTTTGCTGCCGCAGTCGCAACCAACACATTTTTGCCCCAAGTATACGTAACGCCCGTACATCCTTAATCCCCACCTCCCCGAGAATCGCTTCCAGATGAAAAGACATATTGGGCAAATCTTTCAGTCTTTCCCGGGTATTGCGCGTGCTTTTCTCTTTCAGCGCTGCATCGAGAGAATATTTCGACAGACGCACCAGCTTCAGTTGATTTCGCCATAGACTTTCATCAACCCGATAGTAATTAAGGGTAACGGATCGGCCACACTTTTTATATGTCAGCCAGACAGGCGGATGTTTTACACAGTACTGTGCACTTTGCTCACAAGCCCGAAGATACAACTCACCATCAGAAACCATCGCAAACACCGTGTCGTCAACGGTCAGGCTGTAACTGCCAAACAATGATCGGTATTCAATTGTGCCCAACATTGCCAGGTATTCTTGTGATTTATAGATCCGCTTATAGGAGAGGCTTTTCATAAAATTCCTTTTAAAATCATAACATAAAAGAATGATTCACATTAACGGATCCGTTAACTACGAAAATAGGCAACTTATTCTTAAGGGGCAAGATTAATTTATGTTTTCCCGTCACCAACGAAAAAATTTGCGAGGCTCTTTCCGAAAATAGGGTTGATCTTTGTTGTCACTGGATGTACTGTACATTCATACAGTAACTCACAGGGGCTGGATTGATTATGTACACTTCAGGCTATGCACATCGTTCTTCGTCGTTCTCATCCGCAGCAAGTAAAATTGCGCGTGTCTCTACGGAAAACACTACAGCCGGGCTTATCAGTGAAGTTGTCTATCGCGAAGATCAGCCCATGATGACGCAACTTCTACTGTTGCCATTGTTACAGCAACTCGGTCAGCAATCGCGCTGGCAACTCTGGTTAACACCGCAACAAAAACTGAGTCGGGAATGGGTTCAGGCATCTGGGCTACCCTTAACGAAAGTAATGCAGATTAGCCAGCTCTCCCCTTGCCACACTGTGGAGTCAATGGTTCGCGCTTTACGCACGGGCAATTACAGTGTGGTGATCGGTTGGTTGGCAGATGATTTGACTGAAGAAGAGCATGCTGAACTTGTTGATGCGGCAAATGAAGGTAACGCTATGGGGTTTATTATGCGTCCGGTAAGCGCATCCTCTCACGCCACGAGACAACTTTCCGGGCTAAAAATTCACTCTAATTTGTATCATTAAGTAAATTTAGGATTAATCCTGGAACTTTTTTTGTCGCCCAGCCAATGCTTTCAGTCGTGACTAATTTTCCTTGCGGAGGCTTGTCTGAAGCGGTTTCCGCGATTTTCTTCTGTAAATTGTCGCTGACAAAAAAGATTAAACATACCTTATACAAGACTTTTTTTTCATATGCCTGACGGAGTTCACACTTGTAAGTTTTCAACTACGTTGTAGACTTTACATCGCCAGGGGTGCTCGGCATAAGCCGAAGATATCGGTAGAGTTAATATTGAGCAGATCCCCCGGTGAAGGATTTAACCGTGTTATCTCGTTGGAGATATTCATGGCGTATTTTGGATGATAACGAGGCGCAAAAAATGAAAAAGACAGCTATCGCGATTGCAGTGGCACTGGCTGGTTTCGCTACCGTAGCGCAGGCCGCTCCGAAAGATAACACCTGGTACACTGGTGCTAAACTGGGCTGGTCCCAGTACCATGACACTGGTTTCATCAACAACAATGGCCCGACCCATGAAAACCAACTGGGCGCTGGTGCTTTTGGTGGTTACCAGGTTAACCCGTATGTTGGCTTTGAAATGGGTTACGACTGGTTAGGTCGTATGCCGTACAAAGGCAGCGTTGAAAACGGTGCATACAAAGCTCAGGGCGTTCAACTGACCGCTAAACTGGGTTACCCAATCACTGACGACCTGGACATCTACACTCGTCTGGGTGGTATGGTATGGCGTGCAGACACTAAATCCAACGTTTATGGTAAAAACCACGACACCGGCGTTTCTCCGGTCTTCGCTGGCGGTGTTGAGTACGCGATCACTCCTGAAATCGCTACCCGTCTGGAATACCAGTGGACCAACAACATCGGTGACGCACACACCATCGGCACTCGTCCGGACAACGGCATGCTGAGCTTGGGTGTTTCCTACCGTTTCGGTCAGGGCGAAGCAGCTCCAGTAGTTGCTCCGGCTCCAGCTCCGGCACCGGAAGTACAGACCAAGCACTTCACTCTGAAGTCTGACGTTCTGTTCAACTTCAACAAAGCAACCCTGAAACCGGAAGGTCAGGCTGCTCTGGATCAGCTGTACAGCCAGCTGAGCAACCTGGATCCGAAAGACGGTTCCGTAGTTGTTCTGGGTTACACCGACCGCATCGGTTCTGACGCTTACAACCAGGGTCTGTCCGAGCGCCGTGCTCAGTCTGTTGTTGATTACCTGATCTCCAAAGGTATCCCGGCAGACAAGATCTCCGCACGTGGTATGGGCGAATCCAACCCGGTTACTGGCAACACCTGTGACAACGTGAAACAGCGTGCTGCACTGATCGACTGCCTGGCTCCGGATCGTCGCGTAGAGATCGAAGTTAAAGGTATCAAAGACGTTGTAACTCAGCCGCAGGCTTAAGTTATCGTCTGGTAGAAAAACCCCGCTGCTGCGGGGTTTTTTTTGCCTTTAGTAAATTGAACTGACTTTCGTCAGTTATTCCTTACCCAGCAATGCCTGCAGATCCAGCTTCAGAGAAGACATTTTATTCGCGTATTTCTCTTTGTTTTCCGCATCTTCAATCAGCTGAACAATCGTTTCAGAAAGCGTTTTACCGCGACGCTGCGCAAGACCAGCCAGACGTTGCCAGACAATAAATTCCAGATCGATCGACTTTTTGCGCGTATGCTGGTGTTCCGCATTAAAATGGCGCTTCCGTCTGGCCCGAATGGTTTGCTTCATGCGATTGACCAGTTCCGGATTCATATGCTTGTCAATCCAGCCATTTACCAGCACGGGTTCATTTTCCAGCGAGAGCAACACATCGACGGCTTCCTGGGCGGCACTGGCTTCTATGTAACGGGTAATTAACTCCCCTTCGCGATGCTTCTTCACCAGATACTTCCATTTCCAACCGCTTTCAAGATTTTCAAGTTGTTGATATTTCATAGCGATCTCAATGTTACCGTGTAACTCTTTACAGAATATCAGCTTTTTAGGCCAGTGAAGAAAAGAATCTCCATCCTGTGAGCTTTAACGCCCATGCCAGGAGTATTGTCGGTGCTTTCTACGTGTGCTGTAGTGCCGGTTACGGTATAATCGCGGCTTTGACAACAGACTAAAAAACATCAACTTTGACCATTACGAAACTTGCATGGCGTGACCTGGTTCCTGATACCGATAGCTATCAGGAAATATTTGCTCAGCCACATTTGATTGACGAAAACGATCCTTTATTCAGTGATACTCAACCGCGGCTGCAATTTGCGCTGGAGCAGTTGCTGCATACGCGAGCATCCTCCTCTTTTATGCTGGCTAAGGCCCCGGAAGAGTCTGAGTATCTGAATCTTATTGCCGATGCCGCGCGTACGCTACAAAGCGATGCAGGCCAACTGGTGGGCGATCACTATGAGGTTTCCGGCCACTCCATCCGCTTACGTCACGCAGTGAGTGCAGATGATAATTTTGCGACTTTAACGCAAGTTGTCGCTGCCGACTGGGTAGAAGCGGAGCAACTCTTTGGCTGCCTGCGCCAGTTTAATGGCGACATTACCCTGCAGCCTGGTCTGGTGCATCAGGCAAATGGCGGTATTCTCATCATCTCTTTGCGTACACTGCTGGCGCAACCTCTGCTGTGGATGCGGCTGAAAAATATCGTTAACCGCGAGCGTTTTGACTGGGTTGCGTTTGATGAGTCGCGCCCTCTCCCCGTCTCTGTGCCTTCGATGCCATTGAAGCTGAAAGTCATTCTGGTAGGCGAACGCGAATCATTGGCTGATTTCCAGGAGATGGAGCCAGAGCTTTCAGAGCAGGCTATTTATAGCGAATTTGAAGATACTCTGCAGATTGTCGATGCGGAGTCAGTAAGCCAGTGGTGTCGCTGGGTGACATTTACCGCCAGACATAATCACTTACCTGCCCCGGGAGCGGATGCCTGGCCGGTACTTATCCGCGAAGCAGCACGCTACACCGGTGAACAAGAAACACTTCCGCTTAGCCCGCAGTGGATCCTCCGCCAGTGTAAAGAGGTCGCCTCCCTGTGTGATGGCGACACCTTCTCCGGCGAGCAGCTAAACTTAATGCTGCAGCAGCGTGAATGGCGCGAAGGTTTCCTCGCTGAACGTATGCAGGATGAGATCCTTCAGGAGCAAATCCTGATTGAAACCGAAGGCGAACGCATCGGGCAAATTAACGCCCTTTCGGTCATTGAATTTCCGGGTCATCCACGCGCTTTTGGCGAACCTTCTCGCATTAGCTGCGTTGTGCATATTGGCGATGGTGAATTCACGACATCGAACGCAAAGCGGAACTTGGCGGCAATATCCATGCGAAAGGGATGATGATCATGCAAGCGTCCTGATGTCGGAACTACAGCTTGAGCAACAGATCCCCTTCTCAGCATCGCTGACATTTGAGCAGTCATACAGTGAAGTTGATGGAGATAGTGCCTCGATGGCTGAACTCTGCGCCCTGATAAGCGCCCTCGCCGATGTGCCGGTGAATCAGAGTATCGCTATCACAGGTTCAGTCGATCAGTTCGGTCGCGCCCAGCCGGTCGGTGGTTTAAATGAGAAAATCGAAGGCTTCTTTGCTATTTGCCAGCAACGTGAGTTAACCGGGAAACAAGGTGTCATTATCCCCACAGCTAACGTTCGCCATTTAAGTCTTCACAGTGAACTGGTGAAAGCGGTAGAAGAAGGCAAATTCACCATCTGGGCAGTAGACGATGTGACTGACGCACTGCCGTTATTATTAAATCTGGTGTGGGATGGCGAAGGCCAAACGACGCTGATGCAAACCATCCAGGAACGTATCGCGCAAGCATCGCAACAGGAAGGACGTCACCGTTTTCCATGGCCATTACGTTGGCTGAACTGGTTTATTCCGAACTGATCGGACTTGTTCAGCGTACACGTGTTAGCTATCCTGCGTGCTTCAATAAAATAAGGCTTACAGAGAACATGGTAGATAAACGCGAATCCTATACAAAAGAAGACCTTCTTGCCTCTGGTCGCGGTGAACTGTTTGGCGCTAAAGGCCCGCAATTGCCAGCACCGAACATGCTGATGATGGACCGTGTGGTCAAAATGACCGAAACGGGTGGTAACTTCGACAAAGGGTATGTTGAAGCAGAACTGGATATCAATCCGGATCTGTGGTTCTTCGGATGCCACTTCATTGGCGATCCGGTTATGCCGGGATGCCTGGGCCTGGACGCAATGTGGCAGCTAGTAGGGTTCTACCTCGGCTGGCTGGGCGGCGAAGGTAAAGGCCGCGCGCTGGGCGTTGGCGAAGTGAAATTCACTGGTCAGGTACTGCCGACAGCGAAAAAAGTGACCTACCGTATTCACTTTAAACGCATTGTTAATCGTCGTCTGATTATGGGTCTGGCAGATGGCGAAGTGCTGGTTGATGGTCGTCTGATCTATACCGCCAGCGACCTGAAAGTCGGTCTGTTCCAGGATACGTCTGCCTTCTGATTATCATCAGACAGAGTATCAAAAGGCGAAACCTCCGCAATGCGGAGGTTTCTTTTTAAAGAGACAGAATCAGGCCATTACTACCCTGTCCGCCATGGCTTCTCGCCAGCCTCCCAGCCATTGTGACCTTTGATTCAGCGTCTGATAGGGACACATTTCTTTTGAGCGTCCGGCGATGCCGGCCTGATAACCACGTTGATGTGCCCGTTCCAGGCGATCTCGTTTTTGTCTCTTCATGCCTCGTTTCCCTCATACTGGTTTCTGGTGGAAAAGAAAACAGTGATTACTAAATGTGCAATCACAGTTAAGCAATACCGCGAATCATAACTGCCGTCAATGCGCAAAATTCACGCCACTGTCATATTTGTGAGCTACACGGGCATGTCGGTTGTACAAAAAATGTGAAGAGGAACAAATTTTTCCGCACGTTAGAAACAAAAAAACCGCCTCAGGCAACATACCGGAGACGGTTATACTTACAAATCTTTATAATTAAGGTAGACGCTTTATCTCTTGTGCAATAGAAGCGGCTTCCTGACTCCAGACACCGGCCAGCACTTTAACCATCTCATCGTAACCATCCTGAGTTTGCACTCCTTCCAGACGGAACGGACGTTTGATCAGTTGTCCCTGGTGGTTCAACAGCCACTCACCACTGACAATGACCTTGCCATCATAGCGACCGTTAAACTCCGTTACGGTAACATTGAGCGTGTCCTGGACGCTTCCCAGAGGCTGGGAGGCAACCACCCAGCCGGGCAGTTGCGTACTCAGGTTGGCAACCAGGGTGTTGCGCAACTGTTGATCCAACGGGCTGGCCCACAAGTTGTTGTTGGCAATCACATACTTCACATCACTGGTTTGATAAACCACACCATTCCCCGCCAGATAGTCAGGAACAGTGACCTGCTCTACCCATAACAGACGATTGCCCTGGCTGGCGGTACTTTGTGTACCGCTCTGCACCACAGGTAACTGGTAATAGTTTTTATTAATTTCGCCGGAGCTGCATCCGGCCAGCCACAGTGCTGCAATCGTCACTAGCCACTTTTTCATTGTTTCGCCCTCTTCGGCTCTGGATCTTTTTTGTCCTTCGCTTCAAATACCAGCGCGTTACTCTTCTCATTGAGCGTTTTCAGCACCGGTTGCAGTTCTCGCAACACCTGATCAAGGCGCTGCATATCCGCCACCATCTTGTTGTAGGCTGCGGAGCCAGGCTGGAAGCCCTGCATGCTGCGATTCAATTCACGCAACGTTGACTGCATATCCGTCGGCAACTGCTGCATCGACTGGCTAGCGAGGATCTTGTTCATGCTATCCAGCGTCGTTTGCAGGTTTTTCATTGTGCGCTGACTTTCAGAAAGCGTACTGGTTGCCTGTTCAATCATCGGATTCAATGGCAGTTTGTTGATCTTATCCAACGCTTCCATCAGTCGTTGCTGGATTTGCGCCAGGCCGCCGCTAACAGTCGGGATAATCTGATAACCATTAAATTCACGAATACCGGTTATTGCAGGCGTATTTGGATAGAAATCGAGATCAACATACAGTGCACCAGTGACCAGGTTTCCGGTTTTCAGCGATCCGCGTAAACCACGTTTCAACAATTCGCCAAGGTGCTCAACAACATCCGTATTTTCGCCAAGCTGCATTTTCAGCCGCTCTGGCTCGATACGAATCAGTACCGGAATACGGTAATCATCGTTAAATGTCTGACGCATATTCGGCGCAAAGAATGGCACTTTGCTTACGGTACCCAGGCGAATACCCCGGAATTCTACCGGAGCTCCCGGTTGCAGACCGCGTACCGAATCTTTAAAGAACATCAGATAATCAATGTGATCGGTGTACAACGAATCCTGAATGCTCTTCTGATCATCATACAAAACGAAAGCTGTTTTCGGTGCCACTGGCTGCCCTAAATCCAGACCTTCCGGCACATCAAAGCTAACACCGCCACTAAGCAGCGTTGTCAATGAGCCCATCTCCACACGCATCCCCGCTGACGTCAGATCAACCGCAATGCCACTATCTTTCCAGAAGCGAACATTGCTGGTCACCAGTCGGTCATAAGGTGCATTGATGAACAGTTGATAACTGATATTGCGTTTTTGCGTATCGAAGGTGCTGGTTTCAACCGAACCTACCCGATAGCCACGGAACAGCACCGGATCTCCTGGCGAGAGCTGCCCGGCTTTTTTGCTATCGAGAATCACACGGATACCTTTCGCATCAGGCGGGGCCAACGGTGGCGAGTCCAGCAAATCGTATTTATCCATTTTGCTGCCTTTCGCGCCTGGCTGCAGTTCGATATAAACTCCAGACAGCAGCGTTCCCAGGCCGCTAATCCCTTCGCGACCAATCTGCGGTTTCACCACCCAAAAGACGGTGTCTTTATGCAGCAATTTTTCCATACCGGAATTCAGCCGCGCTTTGATTTCAACGTGCGTCAAATCATCAGCCAGTGTGGCGCTTTCAACCACGCCGACGTCAACGCTACGGCTTTTAATGGTGGTTTTGCCACCTTCAATTCCTTCCGCATTCGCGGTGATCAGGGTCACTTCCGGTCCCTGATGGCTGTAATGATAAAATAGAACCCAGGCCCCAATGAGCGCCGTGACGATAGGAAATATCCACACGGGAGACCAGTTCTTCACTTTCTGGATTTTGGCTTCCCCATTATTAGATTCCATACTGTCAGGACTCCTCATGCTCTGATTCAGGTTGACGATCCCACGACAAACGCGGGTCAAACGTCATAGCAGAAAACATTGTCATTATGACGACTAAAGCAAACATTAATGCACCCATTGCCGGATAAATACTCATTAAACCTCCCATACGCACCAGCGCCGAGAGCACCGCGATAACGAAAACGTCAATCATCGACCAGCGGCCTACAAACTCAACAACTTCATAAATCAAATGCATTCTTTCACTGTCGCGCTTGCCATGCCCTTTGGCATCCCAACACAGCCACGCGATGGCGATCATCTTTAACGTTGGCACCATAATACTGGCCAGAAAGATCACCGCAGCGACGGGATAAGAGCCTTCGCTCCATAACAGAATGACCCCAGCGAGAATCGTCGACGGCATCTTCGAGCCTAATAAATCCGTCACCATGATGGGCAAAATATTAGCCGGAAGATACAGCATGATGGACGTTACAAGCAGCGCGAGTGTCCACTGCAGGCTGTTTCTACGCCGAACGTACCCTTTGGTACTACAACGCGGGCACACGGGTTCATCAGCAGGAAGGATTGCCGTACAACAGGAGCACGAACGCAGCCCCTGACGTATCCCCGTGACGCCTGGTTTTAGCGGCTGGCGCAGTTCTGGCATCGGGGCGATGTCGTCCCATAACCAGCGACGATCAACGCACTGAAAAGCGCGCAGTTGCAGGACACAAAATAAACACCAGGGGAGAAAGCTGCTGCCTACCCCAATGCTGCCGTAAGCCATCAGTTTAACGAAACTGACCAGCACACCCGCGAGGAAAATCTCCGCCATTCCCCAGGTTTTGAGTTGAAAAAGCACCCGTGCCAGTTGCTCTTTTAAACGGACCGGTAATTCCGCGCGATTCACCAGTAACAGAATGGTTATCAGACAAAACGCGGGAACCAGTTGCACAAACAACAGGAAAAAGGTGCCGAGGCTGGCGTAGTCCTCAGAAAAAAGCACGCCGGGAATTTCCAGTAATGTAATTTCACTGGTAACTCCTGCAACGTTCATATTCACAAAAGGAAACAAGTTGGACAGCAACAGCATGAACAGTGCAGCCAACGCATAGGCGGTCGGACGCTGCCGAGGGGCATCCCACGCCACGGTTAACGTTGTGCCACACCGGGGACATGCCGCTTTCTGACCATGCTCAAGGCGCGGTAACGCCACCAGCATGTCACACTGCGAGCACAGGATGTGCTTCGCGGCATGATGATGTTCGCACATTGGTACTCCTTAATGATGCGCTATTTTACAGATGACTAACAAAGTGTTGGTTTTCATGCCTGATAAACCCAGTTCATCAGGCAATTTTACCGTTGTCAGCTGTCTCTGTTTAAATCGACTATTTTGCGATCAGCCACCATTTTTTAACGCTTCAAGATACTCCCAGCGTTCAAAGGCTTGCTCCAGCTCCTGCTCTGCAGCAGCCATATCGGCGAGCACTTTTTGTGTCTGCTCATGTGGCTGACTGAAGAAGGAAGCATCCGCCACCTGCGTCTGTAGGGCTTCCAGCTTCGCCTCCAGATCTTCGAGCAATTGCGGTAGCTGCTCCAGTTCGCGCTGCAATTTATAGCTTAGTTTGCTACTGCTGCGTTTTACAGTTTCTGCTTTTGCCGCGGCGGCTTCTTCGGTTTTTTTCACCGCAGGCTGTTTGAGCGCCACATACTGCTCTTGCTGACCACGGGCATCATGATAACCGCCGACATAACGACCAATTTTACCGCCGCCTTCGAAGATCCAACATTCTGTAACGGTGTTATCGACAAACTGACGATCGTGGCTAACCAGCAATACCGTGCCCTGATAGCTGTCGATCAGTTCTTCCAGCAGTTCCAGCGTTTCGACATCAAGATCGTTGGTCGGTTCGTCAAGAATCAATAAGTTGCTTGGTTTGAGGAACAAACGCGCCAGCAGCAAGCGGTTCCGCTCACCGCCAGAAAGCGCACGTACCGGCGTCATCGCCCGTTTCGGATGGAACAGAAAGTCCTGCAAATAGCTCAATACGTGGCGTGGCTTGCCGTTAACCATCACCTCTTGCTTACCTTCGGCAATGTTATCCATCACCGTTTTATCGGGATCCAGTTCCGCGCGGTGCTGATCGAAATAAGCCACTTCCAGTTTGGTGCCAACGTGAATACGCCCGCTGTCCGCTTGAAGCTGACCGAGCATCAGTTTCAGCAGCGTGGTTTTGCCGCACCCATTCGGACCAATCAGGACAATTTTGTCGCCACGTAGAACCTGGGCCGAAAAATCTTTCACCAGTTGCTTACCGTCAACCTGGTAGCAAACGTCTTCCATTTCGAAAACGATCTTACCGGAGCGGCTGGCCTCTTCCACCTGCATCTTTGCGGTACCCATCACTTCGCGACGTTCACCACGCTCGCGACGCATTGCTTTCAGGGCGCGTACGCGGCCTTCATTACGGGTACGGCGTGCTTTGATCCCCTGGCGGATCCACACCTCTTCCTGCGCCAGTTTGCGATCGAACTCGGCATTTTGTAGTTCTTCCACGCGCAGGGCTTCTTCTTTTTCAAGCAGGTACTGGTCGTAATTCCCTGGATAGGTCACCAGCTTGCCGCGATCGAGATCAACAATGCGCGTCGCCATATTGCGGATAAACGAACGGTCGTGGGAGATGAAAATAATCGTCCCATTGAAGGTTTTAAGGAACCCTTCCAGCCAGTCGATGGTTTCAATATCCAGGTGGTTTGTCGGTTCATCAAGCAACAGCACGCGCGGATTACTCACCAGCGCGCGTCCTAATGCCGCTTTACGCAACCAGCCGCCGGAAAGCGACGACAGCGCAACATTAGGATCTAACCCCAGTTGCGCCAGCACTTCGTTGATGCGGTTTTCCAGCTGCCACAGGTTGTGGTGATCCAACTGTTCCTGAACCTTCGCCAGTTCGTTGAGATTTTTCTCGCTCGGGTCGTTCATCACCAGGCGCGAAATATCGTGATAGCGTTTCAGATATTCCGCTTGTTCTTCAATGCCTTCGGCAACGAAATCATAAACGCTACCCTCAACGTTACGCGGCGGATCCTGTTGCAGACGAGCTACAATCAAATCTTGCTCGTAAATAATGCGACCGTCATCCAGCCCTTGTTCACGGTTGAGGATTTTCATTAACGTCGATTTGCCCGCGCCGTTGCGGCCCACCAGACAAACACGTTCGTTATCTTCGATATGCAGTTCTGCGTTATCGAGAAGCGGCGCGTCGCTGAACGACAGCCATGCGCCATGCATACTGATTAATGACATTACTATTCCTTTCAGGCTGCGGTAATCAGCCAGCAGTTGTGGATCTGGCGGTTACGGGCGAAATCCTGGGAGAGCGTTTTTTGCGTAATTTCTTGTGCTTTCAGTCCCAGTTTTGCCAGGCCGTCGAGATCCATACGGAAGCCACGTTTGTTGTTCGAGAACATGATCGTCCCACCTGCACGCAGCAGACGTTTCAAATCTTTCATCAGCGCCAGATGATCGCGCTGAACATCAAACGCATCTTCCATTCGTTTTGAGTTAGAGAAGGTTGGCGGATCGATAAAGATCAGATCAAACTGTTCATTTGCCTCACGCAGCCACGCCAGGCAATCGGCCTGAATCAGGCGATGCGCACGCCCGGTTAGGCCATTCAGACGCAGGTTGCGTTCTGCCCACTCCAGATAAGTACGCGACATATCCACGGTGGTGGTGCTGAGCGCGCCGCCTAATCCCGCATGCACGGTGGCGCTACCGGTATAAGAGAACAGGTTGAGGAAATCTTTGCCTTTGCTCATCTGACCGAGCATACGGCGGGCGATACGGTGATCGAGGAACAGACCAGTATCGAGATAATCCGTCAGGTTCACCCACAAGTGAGCGTTATATTCGGTAACTTCAAGAAACTCGCCCTTCTCGCCCAGTTTCTGGTACTGGTTTTTGCCCTTCTGGCGTTCACGGGTTTTCAGCACCAGTTTGTTTGGCGCAATCCCCAGTACCGAAATGGTTGCAGCGATAATATCGAACAGACGCTGACGCGCTTTGTGAGCATCAATAGTTTTTGGCGGTGCATACTCCTGCACCACCACCCAGTCGGAATAACGGTCAACGGCAACGTTATATTCCGGCAGATCGGCGTCATACAGGCGGTAACATTCAATTCCTTCCTGGCGAGCCCACTTCTCGAATTTTTTGAGGTTCTTACGCAGGCGGTTGGCGTAGTCTTCCGCTACCATCGCCGGTTTGCTGTCTGGAGTGCTTTCGGCAACGTGGTAATTTTTCTGTACGCAGTCCAGCGGGCCGTTTTTCGCCTTGTACTGTTTGTCTGCACGCAGCTGCAAGCAGCTTAGCAGATCCGGCGAGGCACTAAACAAAGAGAGATTCCAGCCACCAAACTGGTTTTTCATGATCCGACCCAGCAGGCTATGCAGCGCAATCAGCGCCGGTTCGCTGTCCAGACGTTCCCCGTATGGCGGGTTGCTCAACACTGTGCCGTACGGCCCTTTCGGCAGCGGATTGGTCAGTTGCGCGACATCTTTCACCTCAAAGGTGATCAGTTCACCAATCCCCGCAAGACGGGCGTTAGTGCGTGCACGTTGAATCACCCGTGCGTCGCTGTCCGAACCGTAAAAATGAGAGCTATACTCAGCCAGGCCTTTACGGGCGCGAGTTTGCGCTTCCGCTTTCACTTCCTGCCAGATAGCTTCATCATGCTGCGCCCAGCCGCTAAAGCCCCAACGCCCACGGTGCAAGCCGGGTGCGCGATCGGTCGCCAGCATCGCCGCTTCAATCAGCAACGTACCGGAACCACACATCGGATCGAGCAGCGGTGTTCCAGGCTGCCAGCCGGATCGCATCACAATAGCGGCTGCCAGGGTTTCTTTGATCGGCGCAATACCAGCACGATCGCGATAGCCACGCAGATGTAAACCATCACCACTCAGATCAAGAGCGATACTGGCGGTTTCTTTATGCAGCCAGACGTTAACGCGGATATCCGGCGCATCGCGATCAACATTTGGACGCGGCAGATTTTTCCGCGTGAAAGCATCGACGATCGCGTCTTTCACTTTCATCGCGCCGTACTGACTGTTGCGGATGGTGTCATTCAAACCACTGAAGTGGACAGCGAAGGTCGCGCCAGGATTAAACATCTCTGTCCAGTTGATCGCCTGAACACCGAGATAGAGGTCTAAATCGCTGTAAACCTTACACTCGCCCAGCGGCAACATAATACGCGAGGCCAGGCGGCTCCACATCAGGCTCTGGTAAACAAGCCGTGTGTCGCCCTTGAAATGGACCCCACCCTGAACCACCTGGCATTCAACGGCCCCCAGGTTTTCCAGTTCAGTTTTTAACAGCTCTTCCAGCCCACGGGCCGTACTGGCAAACAGAGAATTCATATCGTCACTTTTACTCTAAGAGCCTACCGCAGTAGGCGTAATTGTTGCAGTCAGTCTGGACATGGACAGCGCGGAGAAACCGGAGCGTACACAAGTACGTGAGGATTTCGAGCACAACCCAGGGCCAAACTGACAAATAAAATAGCCTAATGGGACAGGCGCTAAGAAAATTGTTGCGCATTATAGCTAATAAGCGCGTCATGTCATAAAGTTGAGGGCTTATTTTCATTTGAGGACCGCACCGTGGCGACATTAACCCGGCTTTTTATTCATCCTGTTAAATCGATGCGCGGCATTGGTCTTACACATGCTCTGGCTGATGTCAGTGGTCTGGCCTTCGATCGCATCTTTATGATCACGGAACCTGACGGTACGTTTATTACCGCTCGCCAGTTTCCCCAGATGGTACGGTTTACTCCTTCACCTGTGCATGATGGCTTGCATCTCACCGCACCAGATGGCAGTAGCGCATATGTTCGTTTTGCTGATTTCGCCACACAAGACGCACCAACCGAAGTTTGGGGCACACATTTTACCGCGCGAATTGCGCCAGACGCGATCAACAAATGGCTAAGTGGATTTTTCTCCCGCGAAGTGCAATTACGCTGGGTGGGGCCACAAATGACCCGGCGCGTGAAACGCCACAACACTGTACCTCTGTCATTTGCTGATGGCTATCCTTACCTTCTTGCTAACGAAGCCTCGTTACGTGATCTCCAACAACGTTGTCCGGCCAGTGTAAAAATGGAGCAATTCCGCCCCAATCTGGTGGTTTCCGGCGCGTCAGCCTGGGAAGAAGATCGCTGGAAAGTGATTCGCATTGGTGATGTGGTGTTTGATGTGGTTAAACCTTGTAGCCGCTGTATTTTCACCACCGTCAGCCCAGAAAAAGGGCAAAAACATCCGGCAGGCGAACCATTAAAAACATTGCAATCTTTCCGCACTGCCCAGGATAACGGCGATGTCGATTTTGGTCAGAATTTAATTGCCCGTAATAGCGGCGTGATTCGCGTTGGCGATGAGGTGGAAATTCTGGCAACGGCTCCGGCAAAAATTTACGGCGCAGCTGCCGCTGATGATACCGCCAACATCACGCAACAACCGGACGCAAATGTAGATATTGACTGGCAGGGACAGGCATTTCGTGGAAATAACCAACAGGTGTTGCTGGAGCAATTAGAAAATCAGGGAATTCGTATCCCTTATTCTTGCCGCGCGGGCATTTGTGGAAGTTGCCGTGTTCAGATTTTAGAAGGCGAAGTCTCGCCGCTGAAAAAATCAGCAATGGGCGATGATGGCACCATTCTTTGCTGTAGCTGTGTACCGAAGACTGCACTTAAGTTGGCGCGTTAGACTGCCTGTTCGAGGCTGAAGCTGTCAACATTAACCTGCGGTTTCAGCCTGTCGTTCATGATTTTAATGGCGTCGCCCAACTGCATCGCGCGACCCGCAATAACAACGCAGGGTTGTGCCAGCAGGCATAGTGCGGCATTTTCGCCAGATTCAACGACCAGCAAATTGACCTGCTCGTGAGTATCGCTCAACCAAACGCAGGCCGCATCGCCCGGCATGGGCACCCACATTTCACCATGGGAAACAAAATGCCAGCTTTTCGGCATTTGCGGTTTGAGATAGCGAATTGCTACCAGTACATTCAGCACCAGTTCGGCTTTTTGTTCTTTAGATAAATTAAAATCGCGGCACTTTTCTTCAAAAGAGAAATAGAGCGCGGCGTCGTCAACGCAAAAGCCTGCGGGAGAAAAGGCATCTGGAGTCAACATCTTGCGCGCAAAACGTGAGCGAAATAGCATACCATTGGCTAAATCGAGCATCATTCGATCGTGCTCTTCATCGTAATACCAACGCCAGTTATCGTCTGGTTTAATTCGCATCTGCCTCTCCCCTACCCTATAAAACCGCAGCAACACAATCCATTGTCGCTTCGCTTAATAACCTCAACAATAAAAGTACAAAATGTCTAAATAAGCAACAGCGATGAATATAAAACAACCAGGGCTGAAAATAAAGCCCTGATTATCTTATAAAGAGGAATTCGAAGAAATAATTAGATATGGGTAACGATTTCTTTAATCAGCGGCGGACCTTTAAAAATAAAACCAGAATAAATTTGCACCAGTGAGGCACCCGCAGCAATCTTTTCACGCGCAGCGATAACCGAGTCGATGCCGCCAACACCGATGATCGGTAAGCGACCGTTTAATTCCAGTGACAAGCGGCGAATAATTTCGGTGCTTTTTAACTGAAGCGGACGACCACTTAAGCCACCGGTTTGATCGCAATTTTTCATTCCCTGAACAAGAGAACGATCGAGTGTGGTATTGGTTGCAATAACGCCATCAATATTATGGCGAACTAAACTATCGGCAACCTGGATCAATTCTTCTTCAGAAAGATCCGGCGCGATCTTCACTGCGATCGGCACATATTTATGGTGCATCGCTTGCAAATCATTTTGCTTATTTTTAATCGCGGTTAAGAGATCATCCAGCGCTTCACCATATTGCAGCGTGCGTAATCCTGGGGTATTCGGCGATGAAATATTGATGGCGATATATCCCGCATAGGCATAGATTTTTTCCATACAAATCAGATAGTCATCTTTGCCCTGCTCCACTGGCGTATCTTTATTTTTGCCGATGTTAATACCCAGGACGCCGTCATAATGGGCCTTTTTTACGTTCTCTACGAGGTTATCAACGCCAAGATTATTAAAGCCCATACGGTTGATCAAACCTTCGGCATCTACCAGACGAAAGAGACGCGGCTTGTCATTACCTGGCTGTGGACGTGGCGTGACGGTACCGATCTCGATCGATCCAAATCCCATCGCGCCTAACGCGTCAATGCACTCCCCGTCTTTATCAAGACCGGCTGCCAGACCAAGCGGATTTTTAAACGTCAGGCCCATGCAGTTAACAGGTTTCGCAGGCACTTTCTGCCGCACCAGTGCTTCAAACGGCGTTCCTGTAATACGGCGTAATTGCTGAAAAGTAAACTCATGAGCGCGCTCTGGATCGAGCTGGAAAAGGGCTTTACGAACGAAGGGGTAGTACATGAACTCTCCTGGATTCCCGGTGTGCAAACCGGGGACGTATTATGTGCGAGTTCGGACCAAAAGGGAATTGACCTGCGGCAAAAAAAACGCAAACGTTTTCCGAACCTGTTTCAGGGCAGATTTTGCTCCTTCTTTGCACTCAACCCGTCGTAATCATTTATCGCCCGCCAGGCGACATGACACGGTGCGATTGCCTGACACCAGCTTGTCTGACGCTGGCTTTTAGGCGGCACAACTCCCGCATTACTTAACGCTTTACCATTTACGCTCACCTGAATCAGGTTAATGTAGTAAGGCGTTGGGTTAGTGAGTTGTACACCCTGCGAATTCCGTGTCCAGCGTAATTGTTGATAAGCTTCCAGCGGGTCGCCCGGCAAACCTTCGGGTCGCCAGAACAGTTTAAATACCGAGCGCATCGCCACTTTTACGCTCTGATTTTCAACTTTGCCGGATGGCACGCTGGCAATGCTTAACTCAAATAGCGTTTCGCGATCCACAGGCAAGATGTCGCTTTCCGTTCTCAGCAAGCGCAACGTGCCTGTAGTACCGGGCTTCAGGAGAATAAGTGGCGGAGCGGCCAGTAATGGTGCTGGCACTGTCGACGCTTTCCCCCCGGCCCAACGCGTTGGGCGGTTGATTTTACTGTTAATCAGCCAGGATTCCTGACTGGTATTAGTCAGTAAAATAGATATCGATTCTCTGTCTGCCGGAAAGATAAATCGCGTTCCGCCGACCACCACTCCTGCCCGCAATTCACCCGCCACCAGCAGCGATAAAACGGCGAAAATCAAGAGCGCCAATCTGTTCCACGTATTAGTCATAATGAAGTACAAATGTCGCGCTGGCATTCACTTTACCCGACTGCACATCGCTATTGAGGTAATGACTCCAACTTACTGATAGTGTTTTATGTTCAGATAATGCCCGATGACCTTGTCATGCAGCTCCACCGATTTTGAGAACGACAGTGACTTCCGTCCCAGCCTTGCCAGATGTTGTCTCAGATTCAGATTATGTCGCTCAATGCGCTGAGTGTAACGCTTGCTGATAACGTGCAGCTTTCCCTTCAGGCGTGATTCATACAGCGGCCAGC
>NZ_MIIV01000512.1:0-20267 GCF_001743015.1 Shigella sp. FC1567 | reverse complement strand
ACACTGGAGCGTCTTCTGAGCCTGCTGTCGGCCTTTGAGGTCGTGGTATGGATGACGGATGGCTGGCCGCTGTATGAATCACGCCTGAAGGGAAAGCTGCACGTTATCAGCAAGCGTTACACTCAGCGCATTGAGCGACATAATCTGAATCTGAGACAACATCTGGCAAGGCTGGGACGGAAGTCACTGTCGTTCTCAAAATCGGTGGAGCTGCATGACAAGGTCATCGGGCATTATCTGAACATAAAACACTATCAGTAAGTTGGAGTCATTACCCAGATGCAGCCCAAAATTTACTGGATTGATAACCTGCGAGGGATAGCGTGTTTAATGGTGGTGATGATTCACACCACTACCTGGTATGTGACCAATGCTCATAGTGTTAGCCCCGTCACATGGGATATCGCCAATGTTCTGAATTCTGCCTCTCGTGTCAGCGTGCCGCTATTTTTCATGATTTCCGGCTATCTCTTTTTTGGCGAACGCAGCGCCCAGCCGCGCCATTTCTTGCGTATCGGCTTATGTCTGATTTTTTATAGCGCAATCGCACTGCTCTACATTGCGCTGTTTACCTCCATCAATATGGAGTTAGCGCTGAAAAACCTGCTGCAAAAGCCAGTGTTTTACCACTTGTGGTTTTTCTTCGCGATTGCGGTGATTTATCTGGTTTCACCGCTGATTCAGGTGAAGAACGTCGGCGGAAAAATGTTGCTGGTGCTAATGGCGGTGATTGGCATTATCGCTAACCCAAACACAGTGCCGCAGAAAATTGACGGTTTTGAATGGCTGCCAATTAACTTATATATCAATGGCGATACTTTTTACTACATTCTGTATGGCATGTTGGGCCGCGCTATAGGGATGATGGACACACAGCATAAAGCACTGTCGTGGGTGAGCGCCGCGCTGTTTGCGACGGGGGTTTTTATTATCTCTCGCGGGACATTATATGAATTGCAGTGGCGCGGAAATTTTGCCGATACCTGGTATCTTTACTGTGGGCCGATGGTTTTTATCTGCGCAATCGCGCTATTGACTCTGGTTAAAAACACGCTGGATACGCGTACCATTCGCGGACTTGGCTTAATCTCCCGCCATTCATTGGGTATATACGGATTCCACGCCTTGATTATCCATGCGCTGCGCACCCGGGGAATTGAGCTTAAAAATTGGCCAATACTGGATATTATTTGGATCTTTTGCGCGACGTTGGCAGCGAGTTTGTTACTTTCTATGCTGGTACAACGAATCGACAGAAACAGATTAGTGAGTTAAGTAAAAGCCCGTTCACATTGGACTGACCGGGCTTACGTGAATTATTCGCTGTATTCTTCCTGGGTAACCTGTGTTTCTTTTGGCGGGTTTATTCCGGCATCACGAATATTCTTCTGCACCGCTACTGCACCAAACAAGCTTAAGAAGAAAGCCAGTCCATAAAAACCTTTTTCACTGAGTAATAATGTCGCATTCCACAGACCTACCATCAGTAATGCAACAGAGATAATAAAGACAGTCAGGCAGGTCATATAATAAATGGAAGTGGTCGGTATGCCTTCATACTTGTCCCGAACGGTCTTTTGATAAGACGCAGCAGAAAACAGTCCTAACACCAGTACGGCAAAATAATACCCTTTTTCATTTAACTGCATCTCTGCATTCCATAGCCCTAACAGATAGGTAACGATACCACCAACGAGAGCTATCCATGACACAATACTAAAGGCCGGTGAATAGGTTGATATTTTGTTGTCCATCACAGTATTCCTTTCATTCCTGAATGTGTAAGAGCTTTATGTTGCTCATACCGAGCGAAACAAACGCATTTGACCAAACAAGCAGACAAAAAAGGCGATGGGGTAGATCACCATTTCATAAGCATTGATAGGTGCATTTAAAACACCGATAAACAAGAGACCGATAGTGATTAACGCAACTAACTGGCAGATATGGGTAAAAAAATTATCCAGTTGCCCGAGTTTTTCTGCGCGAAGATATGCATAGTTACCAAAAGTTGCTGTCATTAACACGCCAAGAAAATAGCCTTTTCCACTTAGCAATGGGCATGAGATCCATAGCCCAACCAGATAAACCAGCGCCCCGACAACAAATAATAGTTTTGCCACAGTTTTTGAGGTTTTCATAACGATCTCCATATCTACCAGCGATACATTACGAGTAACCAACGAAAGACAAAACTGAAAAATGCCATTAACAAATGATTTTCAGAATAAATTCATACTAAATATTAATTAGTGAGATATATAGATGTGAATTATCCCCCACCCGGTCAGGCAGGGGATAACGTTTACGCCATTAATGGCAGAAGTTGCTGATAGAGGCGACGGAACGTTTCACGTCGTGGCTGATAAGCGGCATAACGCTGCGCATCTGGTAGATGCGACTGTTCTAACGGTAGCTGCGGCAACAACTCAATGAGCGATTTCTCTGGATTCGCCGCAATCTGCGCCAGCCTTGCTGCGCCCAGTGCTGGCCCCACATCCCCCCGTACGGTAATCGAGCTGCTGACCGCTGATATCCGCCAGCATCTGACGCCAGTACTCACTACGCGCCCCGCCACCAATCAACGTAACACTTTGCGGTTTAATGCCGCAGGCATGCACGACATCCATGCCATCTGCCAGCGCATAACCCACGCCTTCCAGCACTGCTCGCGCCAGTTCATTGGGGCCATGTTGATGAGTCAAACCAAAGAAAACCCCCTTCGCCTGGGGATTATTGTGTGGTGTACGCTCGCCGGAAAGATAAGGCAGAAACCAAACTGGCTCGGCACTTTCATCAGCCTGTTGAGCTGCAGCGATTAAAGCTGGGACATTGCACAGGCCGGTTAATTTCGCGACCCAATCCAGACACGATGCTGCACTCAGCATTACAGACATTAAATGCCAACGCTGCGGTAGCGCATGGCAAAAGCTGTGTACAGCGCTTTCTGGCTTGCTTAAGAACCCTTCGCTGACAGCAAAATAGACCCCCGACGTCCCCAGCGATAACATTGCCTGATTAGCATCAACCATTCCCACACCAACTGCATTGTCGCCACCGCCTGCGACAACTGGCACCGTCGCCATACCCCACGCTTTCGCAACTTCAGGTAACAAAGCACCAGTAATTTCGCTGCCTTCGTATAATGCGGGCATCTGGTCACGAGATAAGTCGCAAGCCTGCAGCATGACGTCACTCCAGTCACGCTTTGCGACATCCAGCCACATGGTGCCAGCTGCGTCAGACATATCGCTGGCAAACTCCCCCGTCATACGCAGACGCAAGTAATCTTTCGGTAATAATACTTTGTCGATTTGACGGAATATCTCCGGCTCATGCCGCTGAACCCATAGCAATTTAGGCGCAGTAAATCCGGGCATCATCAGGTTGCCGGTAATCACTCGTGATTGCGGAACTCTCGCTTCCAGCAAAGTGCACTCTTGCGCACAGCGCCCGTCGTTCCACAAAATGGCAGGGCGCAATACCCGTTGTTGAGCATCCAGTAAGGTTGCTCCATGCATCTGGCCGGCAATACCCAATGCTTTAACGTCCTGCAGAGAATGCTGATCGCCCAGAGCTTTCATTGCGCGATCAGTTGCCTGCCACCACTGTTCCGGGTCTTGTTCCGACCAGAGTGGATGCGGGCGCGAAACGGTCAGCTTTTCCGTTTGCGAAGCAACCACCTCACCCTGCTCGTTGAGCAAAATAACTTTTACGCCCGAGGTGCCAAGATCTATCCCGATATACATATCGATCGTTCCTTAAAAAAATGCCCGGTATCGCTACCGATAACCGGGCCAACGGACTGCACAGTTAGCCGTTATTTGTCGAACAGATAATGATTTACCAGATTTTCCAGTTGCTCCTAGCGACCACTCTGATGCACCGGAGACAAATTATGTTCCTGAGCATATTTGGCTAAATCTGCCAGTGACATTTGGCCTTTCAGGATTTGCTGGCCCAATTCGCTATTCCAGCCGGAATAACGCTGCGCGATGCGTTTATCCAGCTCGCCATCTTCAATCATGCGCGCTGCAATTTTCAGCGCCAGTGCCATCGTATCCATCGCGCCGATATGACCGTAAAACAGATCATATTTATCAGTACTTTGACGACGTACTTTGGCATCGAAGTTCAGACCACCGGTGGTGAAACCGCCTGCTTTGAGAATTTCATACATCACCAGCGCATTCTCTTCCACACTGTTCGGGAACTGGTCGGTGTCCCAGCCCAGTTGCGCATCGCCACGGTTGGCGTCGACAGAACCGAACAGGCCAAGCGCAATGGCGGTGGCTATTTCATGATGGAAAGAGTGACCTGCCAGCGTCGCGTGGTTAGCTTCAATGTTCAGTTTAATCTCTTTTTCCAGACCAAACTGTTTCAGGAAGCCATAGACCGTCGCGGCATCGTAATCATATTGATGTTTAGTCGGTTCTTGCGGTTTCGGTTCGATAAGCAACGTGCCCTGGAAGCCGATTTTATGTTTATGCTCAACCACCATCTGCATAAAGCGGCCCAGTTGTTCACGCTCCTGACGCAAGTCGGTATTTAACAGCGTTTCGTAACCTTCACGACCACCCCACAGGACATAGTTTTCACCGCCCAATTTATGGGTTGCTTCCATCGCTGTAACAACTTGCGTTGCCGCCCAGCTGAAGACTTCAGGATCTGGGTTCGTCGCCGCACCCGCGCCATAGCGAGGGTTTGTAAAGCAGTTAGCGGTTCCCCACAGCAGCTTCACGCCGCTCTCTTCTTGCTTGGCTGCCAGGACATCAACCATTTGCGCAAAATTATTGATGTACTCTTTTAACGACGCGCCCTCAGGGGAAACATCCACATCGTGGAAGCAATAAAATGACACATGTAACTTGTGGAAAAACTCAAATGCGACATCTGCTTTACGCTTCGCCAACGCCAGTGCCTCACCAGGCTGCTGCCACGGACGATTAAACGCCCCCACACCAAACATGTCCGCCCCGTTCCAGCAGAAGGTGTGCCAGTAACAGGCGGCAAAACGCAAGTGCTCTTCCATACGCTTACCCAACACCAGTTCGTCGGGATTGTAGTGACGGAATGCTAACGGGTTTGAGGATTTTGAGCCTTCATAACGAACGCGATCGAGCTGGTCAAAATAGGCTTGCATATTGAACTCCATAATCAGGTAATGCCGCGGGTGATGGATGATGTCGTAATATTGGGCACTCCCTTTCAGTTGCTCAATTATGTTATTTCACACTGCTATTGAGATAATTCACAAGTGTGCGCTCGCTCGCAAAATAAAATGGGATGATGAAACTGGGTAATTCCTCGAAGATAAAAATGCAATAAGTACAATTGCGCAACAAAAGTAAGATCTCGGTCATAAATCAAGAAATAAACCAAAAATCGTAATCGAAAGATAAAAATCTGTAATTGTTTTCCCCTGTTTAGTTGCTAAAAATTGGTTACGTTTATCGCGGTGATTGTTACTTATTAAAGCTGTCCTCTAACTACAGAAGGCCCTACACCATGAAAATAAAGAACATTCTACTCACCCTTTGCACCTCACTTCTGCTTACCAACGTTGCGGCACACGCCAAAGAAGTCAAAATAGGTATGGCGATTGATGATCTACGTCTTGAACGCTGGCAAAAAGATCGAGATATTTTTGTGAAAAAGGCTGAATCTCTCGGTGCGAAAGTATTTGTACAGTCTGCAAATGGCAATGGAGAAACACAAATGTCGCAGATTGAAAACATGATTAACCGGGGTGTCGATGTTCTTGTCATTATTCCGTATAACGGCCAGGTATTAAGTAACGTTGTAAAAGAAGCCAAACAAGAAGGTATTAAAGTATTAGCTTACGACCGTATGATTAACGATGCGGATATCGATTTTTATATTTCTTTCGATAACGAAAAAGTCGGTGAACTGCAGGCAAAAGCCCTGGTCGATATTGTTCCGCAAGGTAATTACTTCCTGATGGGCGGCTCGCCGGTAGATAACAACGCCAAGCTGTTCCGCGCCGGACAAATGAAAGTGTTAAAACCTTACGTTGATTCCGGAAAAATTAAAGTCGTTGGTGACCAATGGGTTGATGGCTGGTTACCGGAAAACGCGCTAACCGCCAATAATAACAAAATTGATGCTGTAGTTGCCTCAAACGATGCCACCGCAGGTGGGGCAATTCAGGCATTAAGCGCGCAAGGTTTATCAGGGAAAGTAGCAATTTCCGGCCAGGATGCGGATCTCGCAGGTATTAAACGTATTGCTGCCGGTACGCAAACTATGACGGTGTATAAACCTATTACATTGCTGGCAAATACTGCCGCAGAAATTGCCGTTGAATTGGGCAATGGTCAGGAGCCAAAAGCAGATACCTCACTGAATAATGGCCTGAAAGATGTCCCCTCCCGCCTCCTGACACCGATCGATGTGAATAAAAACAACATCAAAGATACGGTAATTAAAGACGGATTCCACAAAGAGAGCGAGCTGTAAGCGTTACGCCCCGGCGCGGAGCGGGGGCGTGATTTCTCTCCATGCCGCGTGAATGAATTGGCTTAGGTGGAGTCGTTATGCCTTATCTACTTGAAATGAAGAACATTACCAAAACCTTCGGCAGTGTGAAGGCGATTGATAACGTCAGCTTGCGGTTGAATGCTGGCGAAATCGTCTCACTCTGTGGGGAAAATGGGTCTGGTAAATCAACGCTGATGAAAGTGCTGTGTGGTATTTATCCCCATGGCTCCTACGAAGGCGAAATTATTTTTGCGGGAGAAGAGATTCAGGCGAGTCACATCCGCGATACCGAACGCAAAGGTATCGCCATCATTCACCAGGAATTGGCCCTGGTGAAAGAATTGACCGTGCTGGAAAATATCTTCCTGGGTAACGAAATAACCCACAATGGCATTATGGATTATGACCTGATGACGCTACGCTGTCAGAAGCTGCTCGCACAGGTCAGTTTATCCATTTCACCTGATACCCGCGTTGGCGATTTAGGGCTTGGGCAACAACAACTGGTTGAAATTGCCAAGGCACTTAATAAACAGGTGCGCTTGTTAATTCTCGATGAACCGACAGCCTCATTAACTGAGCAGGAAACGTCGGTTTTACTGGATATTATTCGCGATCTACAACAGCACGGTATCGCCTGTATTTATATTTCGCACAAACTCAACGAAGTCAAAGCGATTTCCGATACGATTTGCGTTATTCGCGACGGTCAGCACATTGGTACGCGTGATGCTGCCGGAATGAGTGAAGACGATATTATCACCATGATGGTCGGGCGAGAGTTAACCGCGCTTTACCCTAATGAACCACATACCACCGGAGATGAAATATTACGTATTGAACATCTGACGGCATGGCATCCGGTTAATCGTCATATTAAACGAGTTAATGATGTCTCGTTTTCCCTGAAACGTGGCGAAATACTGGGTATTGCCGGACTCGTTGGTGCCGGACGTACCGAGACCATTCAGTGCCTGTTTGGCGTGTGGCCCGGACAATGGGAAGGAAAAATTTATATTGATGGCAAACAGGTAGATATTCGTAACTGTCAGCAAGCCATCGCCCAGGGGATTGCGATGGTACCCGAAGACAGAAAGCGCGACGGCATCGTTCCGGTAATGGCGGTTGGTAAAAATATTACCCTCGCCGCACTCAATAAATTTACCGGTGGCATTAGCCAGCTTGATGACGCGGCAGAGCAAAAATGTATTCTGGAATCAATCCAGCAACTCAAAGTTAAAACGTCGTCCCCCGATCTTGCTATTGGACGTTTGAGCGGCGGCAATCAGCAAAAAGCGATCCTCGCCCGCTGTCTGCGCATTCTCATTCTTGATGAACCTACCAGGGGTATTGATATTGGCGCGAAATATGAGATCTACAAATTAATTAACCAACTCGTCCAGCAGGGTATTGCCGTTATTGTCATCTCTTCCGAATTACCTGAAGTGCTCGGCCTTAGCGATCGTGTACTGGTGATGCATGAAGGGAAACTAAAAGCCAACCTGATAAATCATAACCTGACTCAGGAGCAGGTGATGGAAGCCGCATTGAGGAGCGAACATCATGTCGAAAAGCAATCCGTCTGAAGTGAAATTGGCCGTACCGACATCCGGTGGCTTTTCCGGGCTGAAATCACTGAATTTGCAGGTCTTCGTGATGATTGCAGCTATCATCGCAATCATGCTGTTCTTTACCTGGACCACCGATGGTGCCTACTTAAGCGCCCGTAACGTCTCCAACCTGTTACGCCAGACCGCGATTACCGGCATCCTCGCGGTAGGAATGGTGTTCGTCATAATTTCTGCTGAAATCGACCTTTCCGTCGGCTCAATGATGGGGCTATTAGGTGGCGTCGCGGCGATTTGTGACGTCTGGTTAGGCTGGCCTTTGCCACTTACCATCATTGTGACGTTGGTTCTGGGACTGCTTCTCGGTGCGTGGAACGGATGGTGGGTCGCGTACCGTAAAGTCCCTTCATTTATTGTCACCCTCGCGGGCATGTTGGCATTTCGCGGCATACTCATTGGCATCACCAACGGCACGACTGTATCCCCCACCAGCGCCGCGATGTCACAAATTGGGCAAAGCTATCTCCCCGCCAGTACCGGCTTCATCATTGGCGCGCTTGGCTTAATGGCTTTTGTTGGTTGGCAATGGCGCGGAAGAATGCGCCGTCAGGCTTTGGGTTTACAGTCTCCGGCCTCTACCGCAGTAGTCGGTCGCCAGGCTTTAACCGCTATCATCGTATTAGGCGCAATCTGGCTGTTGAATGATTACCGTGGCGTTCCCACTCCTGTTCTGCTGCTGACGTTGCTGTTACTCGGCGGAATGTTTATGGCAACGCGGACGGCATTTGGACGACGCATTTATGCCATCGGCGGCAATCTGGAAGCAGCACGTCTCTCCGGGATTAACGTTGAACGCACCAAACTTGCCGTGTTCGCGATTAACGGATTAATGGTAGCCATCGCCGGATTAATCCTTAGTTCTCGACTTGGCGCTGGTTCACCTTCTGCGGGAAATATCGCCGAACTGGACGCTATTGCAGCATGCGTGATTGGCGGCACCAGCCTGGCTGGCGGTGTGGGAAGCGTTGCCGGAGCAGTAATGGGGGCATTTATCATGGCTTCACTGGATAACGGCATGAGTATGATGGATGTACCGACCTTCTGGCAGTATATCGTTAAAGGTGCGATTCTGTTGCTGGCAGTATGGATGGACTCCGCAACCAAACGCCGTTCTTGATTTTGATAAAAATTTTCTCAAAGCCGGTTACGTATTACCGGTTTTGAGTTTTTGCATGATTCAGCAGGAAAAGAACCATGTTTACTAAACGTCACCGCATCACATTACTGTTCAATGCCAATAAAGCCTATGACCGGCAGGTAGTAGAAGGCGTAGGGGAATATTTACAGGCGTCACAATCAGAATGGGATATTTTCATTGAAGAAGATTTCCGCGCCCGCATTGATAAAATCAAGGACTGGTTAGGAGATGGCGTCATTGCCGACTTCGACGACAAACAAATCGAGCAAGCGCTGGCTGATGTCGACGTCCCCATTGTTGGGGTTGGCGGCTCGTATCACCTTGCAGAAAGTTACCCACCCGTTCATTACATTGCCACCGATAACTATGCGCTGGTTGAAAGCGCATTTTTGCATTTAAAAGAGAAAGGCGTTAACCGCTTTGCTTTTTATGGTCTTCCGGAATCAAGCGGCAAACGTTGGGCCACTGAACGCGAATATGCATTTCGTCAGCTTGTCGCCGAAGAAAAGTATCGCGGAGTGGTTTATCAGGGGTTAGAAACCGCGCCAGAGAACTGGCAACACGCGCAAAATCGGCTGGCAGACTGGCTACAAACGCTGCCACCGCAAACCGGGATTATTGCCGTTACTGACGCCCGGGCGCGGCATATTCTGCAAGTATGTGAACATCTACACATTCCCGTACCGGAAAAATTATGCGTGATTGGCATCGACAACGAAGAACTGACCCGCTATCTGTCGCGTGTCGCCCTTTCTTCGGTCGCTCAGGGCGCGCGGCAAATGGGCTATCAGGCGGCAAAACTGTTGCATCGATTATTAGATAAAGAAGAAATGCCGCTACAGCGAATTTTGGTCCCACCAGTTCGCGTCATTGAACGGCGCTCAACAGATTATCGCTCGCTGACCGATCCCGCCGTTATTCAGGCCATGCATTACATTCGTAATCACGCCTGTAAAGGGATTAAAGTGGATCAGGTACTGGATGCGGTCGGGATCTCGCGCTCCAATCTTGAGAAGCGTTTTAAAGAAGAGGTGGGTGAAACCATCCATGCCATGATTCATGCCGAGAAGCTGGAGAAAGCGCGCAGTCTGCTGATTTCAACCACCTTGTCGATCAATGAGATATCGCAAATGTGCGGTTATCCATCGCTGCAATATTTCTACTCTGTTTTTAAAAAAGCATATGACACAACGCCAAAAGAGTATCGCGATGTAAATCGCGAGGTCATGTTGTAGCGATGATGAGAATTGTCGGCGTCACATCAGGGAACTCAGCACAGCCACCTGATGCGAGCAAAAGCCTTATCCGACCGACAAATCAGATAAGGCTCAAGGAAATGCAATTACATATGCGCCGCGATTAACCGTTGGTTATCCTGGTACATTGCGAACAGGTAGTTATTATAACTCTTCCCTTTGGTCGAGTAGCCCTTCAGCTTGTGAATCATCGCTGTGGCAGTCACTTCCTGATCCGCTTTACGCAGCTGCGCACGCGATTTACGGAACGAAGAGTAAGCCGGGTGCGTATTCAGGTTAGTGACATAGGCGCTCACCGATTCTTTGACAGAACTAAACTGTGAGTACCCTTTCACTTTACCCGGCGCATTGGTACAACGTCCTTTCATGCATTTCATGCCGAACAGATTGTTATTGTTGCGCGCCAGCTTCGACGTTCCCCAACCGCTTTCTGCTGCAGCCATCGTCGCCACCATACTGGTAGGGATAATGTCTACGCGTTCAAGCAAGGTATTCCACGGGATTTTTCGCGTATTACCAGACCACTTCACCTTGTAGCGTTTGGCGATGTCTTTCAGACGCGCACGCTCAGCAGGTGACCATTGGCCCTGATACTGTTTTGAAATCAGCCAGTTACGTTCTGCAGTAATGGCTGCATTTTGGCTGGTAATGTAAGGCATTACGGTCCGGAGAAACGCCTTTTTCCTTGGTGTTCCGGAAGGGTATTTTCGCAAATCAGGAAGTGAACTACTCTTTGCACTATTGCGAGAATACTCTTGTTTACTGCTTACCTGTTTATTACTAGCTTTAGTTAAGTGGGACTTTTGACTCGCTGTTGTTGTGTGCGTCTTCGCTAACACCTCACTCGAAAACACCAGAGTGAGTAACATAAGAATCATCGCCCCATATCGTCGTATGGGAGTCAAAATCATCAGGTCTCCTGGTCGGATTTAATCATTCCAACACCTTATATTTTTCACAAATTTGAGAGTTGAATCTCAAATCATATCAAAAATAGCTGTCAAGAGCACCCCAAGGAATAGTCCAAATCTGAAACTATGTCACGAGTTAACGATTCAGATTGGCGCTAAATCGCAGAAAATGTGGGGTTTATCGCAAAATTCAGCCGTTTTTTGCGCGCGATCGCTCACCCTTGCTTCTCATCCTGTGGACTTACCGCTCAGGGATGAGTTTTGTCTGGCTTATCGCTGGCAAACTGTCTGAAATCGCAGCAATAAGGACTCATCCACCATGAAACTCGCCTCCTGTTTTCTGACACTCCTTCCTGGCTTCGCCGTTGCCGCCAGCTGGACTTCTCCGGGGTTCCCTGCCTTTAGCGAACAGGGAACGGGAACATTTGTCAGCCACGCGCAGTTGCCCAAAGGTACGCGTCCACTCACGCTAAATTTTGACCAACAGTGCTGGCAGCCTGCAGATGCGATAAAACTCAATCAGATGCTTTCCCTGCAACCTTGTAGCAACACGCCGCCTCAATGGCGATTGTTCAGGGACGGCAAATATACGCTGCAAATAGACACCCGCTCCGGTACGCCAACATTGATGATTTCCATCCAGAACGCCGCCGAACCGGTAGCAAACCTGGTCCGTGAATGCCCGAAATGGGATGGATTACCGCTCACGCTGGATGTCAGCGCCACTTTCCCGGAAGGAGCCGCCGTACGGGATTATTACAGCCAGCAAATTGCGATAGTGAAGAACGGTCAAATAACGTTACAACCCGCTGCTACCAGCAACGGTTTACTCCTGCTGGAACGGGCAGAAACTGACACATCCGCCCCTTTCGACTGGCATAACGCCACGGTTTACTTTGTGCTGACAGATCGTTTCGAAAACGGCGATCCCAGTAATGACCAGAGTTACGGACGTCATAAAGACGGTATGGCGGAAATTGGCACTTTTCACGGCGGCGATTTACGCGGCCTGATCAACAAACTGGATTACCTCCAGCAGTTGGGCGTTAATGCTTTATGGATAAGCGCCCCATTTGAGCAAATTCACGGCTGGGTCGGCGGCGGTACAAAAGGCGATTTCCCGCATTATGCCTACCACGGTTATTACACACAGGACTGGACGAATCTTGATGCCAATATGGGCAACGAAGCCGATCTACGGACGCTGGTTGATAGCGCACATCAGCGCGGTATTCGTATTCTCTTTGATGTCGTGATGAACCACACCGGCTATGCCACGCTGGCGGATATGCAGGAGTATCAGTTTGGCGCGTTATATCTTTCTGGTGACGAAGTGAAAAAAACGCTGGGTGAACGCTGGAGCGACTGGAAACCTGCCGCCGGGCAAACCTGGCATAGCTTTAACGATTACATTAATTTCAGCGACAAAACAGGCTGGGATAAATGGTGGGGAAAAAACTGGATCAGAACGGATATCGGCGATTACGACAATCCTGGATTCGACGATCTCACTATGTCGCTGGCCTTTTTGCCGGATATCAAAACCGAATCAACTACCGCTTCTGGTCTGCCGGTGTTCTATAAAAACAAAACGGATACTCACGCTAAAGTCATCGAAGGCTTTACACCTCGCGATTACTTAACCCACTGGTTAAGTCAGTGGGTCCGCGACTATGGGATTGATGGTTTTCGGGTCGATACCGCCAAACATGTTGAGTTGCCCGCCTGGCAGCAACTGAAAACCGAAGCCAGCTCCGCGCTTCGCGAATGGAAAAAAACTAACCCCGACAAAGCATTAGATGACAAACCTTTCTGGATGACCGGTGAAGCCTGGGGCCACGGCGTGATGCAAAGTGACTACTATCGCCACGGCTTCGATGCGATGATCAATTTCGATTATCAGGAGCAGGCGGCGAAAGCAGTCGATTGTCTGGCGCAGATGGATACGACCTGGCAGCAAATGGCGGAGAAATTGCAGGGTTTCAACGTGTTGAGCTACCTCTCGTCGCATGATACCCGTCTGTTCCGTGAAGGGGGCGACAAAGCAGCAGAGTTATTACTATTAGCGCCAGGCGCGGTACAAATCTTTTATGGCGATGAATCCTCGCGTCCGTTCGGTCCTACAGGTTCTGATCCGCTGCAAGGTACACGTTCGGATATGAACTGGCAGGATGTTAGCGGTAAATCTGCCGCCAACGTCGCGCACTGGCAGAAAATCAGCCAGTTCCGCGCCCGCCATCCCGCAATTGGCGCGGGCAAACAAACGACACTTTCGCTGAAGCAGGGCTACGGCTTTGTTCGTGAGCATGGCGACGATAAAGTGCTGGTCATCTGGGCTGGGCAACAGTGACTTTTCCGGCTTCCCGTTCATCAGTACCTCGGGAAGCGCCAACCAGGATAAAATGTCAGCCCTAATCAGCGTTGCAGGATAAAGCACCGCTCACTCTTCAACAGACCGATTTGCACCCCAGCAAATGTAGCGTTATTGTTACCTTCCTTGCTACAGAGTTCGACAGATATCCCGCTATGACATTCTCCCTTTTTGGTGACAAATTTACCCGCCACTCCGGCATTACGCTGCTGATGGAAGATCTGAACGACGGTTTACGCACGCCTGGCGCGATTATGCTCGGCGGCGGTAATCCGGCGCAGATCCCGGAAATGCAGGACTACTTCCAGACGCTACTGACCGACATGCTGGAAAGTGGCAAAGCGACTGATGCACTGTGTAACTACGACGGTCCACAGGGGAAAACGGAGCTACTCACACTGCTTGCCGGAATGCTGCGCGAGAAGTTGGGTTGGGATATCGAACCACAGAATATTGCACTAACAAACGGCAGCCAGAGCGCGTTTTTCTACTTATTTAACCTGTTTGCCGGACGCCGTGCCGATGGTCGGGTCAAAAAAGTGCTGTTCCCGCTGGCACCGGAATACATTGGCTACGCTGACGCCGGACTGGAAGAAGATCTGTTTGTCTCTGCGCGTCCGAATATTGAACTGCTGCCGGAAGGCCAGTTTAAATACCACGTCGATTTTGAGCATCTGCATATTGGCGAAGAAACCGGGATGATTTGCGTCTCCCGGCCGACGAATCCAACAGGCAATGTGATTACTGACGAAGAGTTGCTGAAGCTTGACGCGCTGGCGAATCAACACGGCATTCCGCTGGTGATTGATAACGCTTATGGCGTCCCGTTCCCGGGTATCATCTTCAGTGAAGCGCGCCCGCTATGGAATCCGAATATCGTGCTGTGCATGAGTCTTTCCAAGCTGGGGCTGCCTGGCTCCCGCTGCGGCATTATCATCGCCAATGAAAAAATCATCACTGCCATCACCAATATGAACGGCATTATCAGCCTGGCACCTGGCGGTATTGGTCCGGCGATGATGTGTGAAATGATTAAGCGTAACGATCTGCTGCGCCTGTCTGAAACAGTCATCAAACCGTTTTACTACCAGCGTGTTCAGGAAACTATCGCCATCATTCGCCGCTATTTACCGGAAAATCGCTGCCTGATTCATAAACCGGAAGGAGCCATTTTCCTCTGGCTATGGTTTAAGGATTTGCCCATTACGACCGAGCAGCTCTATCAGCGCCTGAAAGCACGCGGCGTGCTGATGGTGCCGGGGCACAACGTCTTCCCGGGACTGGATAAACCGTGGCCGCATACGCATCAATGTATGCGCATGAACTACGTACCAGAGCCGGAGAAAATTGAGGCGGGGGTGAAGATTCTGGCGGAAGAGATAGAAAGAGCCTGGGCTGAAAGTCACTAAAAATTGCCTGATGCGCTACGCTTATCAGGCCTACATGATTTCTGCAATATATTGAATTTGGAAGAATTTGTAGGCCGGATAAGGCGTTTACGCCGCATCTGGCATAAACAAAGCGCACTATTCCGGCGTTGAGAAACGCCGGAAAACGTTTCAAACAGGCTGCTGCCGTAGCCGATGCCGCTGCACTTTCTCGACATCCATGCACTGCAACGCCTTTGTCGGGCAGGCTTCAACACAGGCCGGCCCCGTCTCCCGATGCCAGCACAGATCGCACTTAATCGCCCTCGCCTTTTTGCGCGAAGAAACGACCTCCATCGCACCAAACGGGCAAGCCAGCATACAGCTTTTACAGCCAATGCAACGTGTTTGTTCAACGAAAATATGCCCATGTTCGCGGCTTATCGCGTCAACAGGGCAGACATTCGCGCACGGTGCATCTTCACACTGATGACAGGCTACTGCCGTGGTCCAGCTGTGGTCTTTAATGACACGAATACGGGAAATAAACTCGTCTGGTGACAACGCAGCGCAATCCTGATTCTCCTGATGCGACACTGCGCAAGCCACTTCACAGGTACGGCAACCGATACATTTCGTCGCATCCGCAATAATAAACCGGTTCATGATCACTCCTTTGCACTAAAACAGCAGAGTGCCAGAGAGCGCGTCCCTACTGCTTTGATCCAACGAAGGAAATGTTAAAGTTTTGGCACTTGTCCAAAGCGTTATGTGATCGCGCCCAGGTCATCCCTGACAGTAAATCCCAGTTCATTAGAAATAGCCTGCGCGGTTTCACGCAGTGGTTTCAGGAGATTTTTCTCTCCCACCTGTTTCAGACGTGATGTCGAAAGCGAAATCGACACGGCGTACGGCACCCGCCCATGAATATCAAACACCGGAACAGCAATACAGGAGACGCCGAGTTCGTTTTCTTCTCTGTCCATCGCCGCTCCGCTTTCACGAATGTGCGCCAGTTCGTCGAACATCGCGGGCAGCTCGGTAATGGTATTGCGGGTTAACGGCTGGATCTCATGCTGATGGTTTTCCCAGTATGACTTCACGTAGTCCGGGTGACCAAACGCCATGTAGATCTTGCCCATTGCGGAACAGTAGAGCGGCATATGCTGGCCAATATAGGCACGGGTTCGCAGCATCCCGGTTGTGGGTTCCAGCTTATAAATCAAAATAGCGTGATCGTCTTCGCGGCTGGAGAAGTTAATGGTTTCACCAGTGGCGATGTTCAGTGCCTCAAGATGCGGAGCGGCGATATGAATGATATTCAGCGAAGACAGCGCCTTCTGCCCGACGGCAATAAATTTGGTAGTCAGGCGGTAACTCCCTGCGGCGGGCGCGGTGGTCACATAGCCGCAGGACTGTAATCCCTGCAATAAGCGATGGACGGTACTCTTATTTAAACCAGCCAGCTCCGAAAGATGCGCCAACGGACAACCGTTTGGATAGTTGCTCAAAATCTCAATCAGCATCAACCCGCGAAACAGACTCTGGCTTCCGGCTGGACGCTCTTTTTCCTGCGCCATCTCGTTCTCTTTTTTTCCCATCACTTCTTTCCCCATTTTGTCGCGTCCTGATGGTAGCGCAAAGTGTGCCGTAGTTCACGATCTCGACAGATAATTTATAACCACTTGATTTTTATGTCTTTTGAAATTCATCAATCAGATTGCTTTGTTAAAAAGTGATCGATATATTTGAAATCAAGTTTCGCATATTGAAATTTTAAGCCAAAAAAGCGATCAAAAAAACAAGGAAGCCTGGGATGAAAGTGACATTTGAGCAGTTAAAAGCAGCCTTTAATCGGGCCTTAATTTCACGCGGCGTTGACAGCGAAACGGCTGACGCCTGTGCAGAGATGTTCGCCCGCACCACCGAATCCGGCGTTTATTCTCACGGCGTTAATCGTTTCCCTCGTTTCATTCAACAACTGGAAAACGGCGATATCATTCCTGATGCCCAACCCAAACGTATAACCAGCCTCGGCGCAATTGAACAGTGGGATGCCCAGCGTTCGATCGGCAACCTGACGGCGAAAAAGATGATGGATCGCGCCATTGAACTGGCTGCCGATCACGGTATTGGTCTGGTGGCACTTCGTAATGCCAACCACTGGATGCGCGGCGGCAGCTACGGCTGGCAGGCGGCGGAAAAAGGCTATATTGGCATTTGCTGGACCAACTCCATCGCCGTAATGCCGCCGTGGGGCGCAAAAGAGTGTCGCATTGGCACTAACCCGCTGATCGTCGCCATTCCTTCCACGCCGATCACCATGGTCGATATGTCGATGTCGATGTTCTCTTACGGCATGTTAGAAGTTAACCGCCTGGCGGGCCGTCAGCTCCCGGTCGATGGTGGCTTTGATGATGAGGGCAATTTGACCAAAGAACCTGGCGTTATCGAGAAGAATCGCCGCATTTTGCCGATGGGCTACTGGAAAGGTTCTGGCATGTCGATTGTGCTGGATATGATCGCTACTCTCCTTTCCGACGGCGCATCGGTTGCCGAAGTCACCCAGGACAACAGCGACGAATACGGCATTTCACAAATTTTTATTGCCATTGAAGTGGACAAGCTTATCGACGGTCCCACCCGCGATGCCAAGCTGCAACGCATCATGGATTACGTTACTACCGCTGAACGCGCTGACGAAAACCAGGCCATCCGCTTACCCGGCCACGAATTTACTACCCTGCTGGCCGAAAACCGCCGTAACGGCATCACTGTTGATGACAGCGTGTGGGCCAAAATCCAGGCGTTATGAGGAGATAAGTCATGATTTTTGGACATATCGCGCAGCCCAATCCGTGCCGTTTGCCCGCCGCCATTGAAAAGGCGCTCGATTTTCTGCGCGCTACCAACTTCAACGTCCTGGAGCCGGGCGTTGTCGAAATCGACGGCAAGAATATTTATGCGCAAATTATCGATTTAACCACACGCGAAGCGGTGGAAAACCGTCCGGAAGTGCATCGTCGGTATATCGATATTCAGTTTCTGGCGTGGGGTCAAGAGAAAATCGGCATTGCTATTGATACAGGAAATAATAAAGTCAGCGAATCACTATTAGAGCAGCGCGATATTATTTTTTATCATGTCAGTGAACATGAATCATTTATAGAAATGATACCGGGCAGCTACGCTATTTTCTTCCCGCAGGATGTTCACCGACCAGGTTGTATTCTGCAAACAGGCCTCTGAGATACGAAAAATTGTGGTTAAAGTCGCATTAACAGCGCTGAATTAATCAAATAATCGTCTACGCCAGAACGACTGGGTAATGTTATTGCTCTAACTATATTAATAATTTAGGTTGCTGCACATGCAACTTGAATTATGACAGACATAGCCTCAAGGAATAGCTATGAAAAAAATACTTGAAGTAATACTGGCGATTAATCTCGCCGTACTTTCCTGTATTGTGTTTATAAACATTATTTTAAGATATGGTTTTCAGACAAGCATTTTATCTGTAGATGAATTGTCACGTTATTTATTTGTCTGGTTAACATTTATTGGCGCGATTGTGGCTTTTATGGATAACGCCCACGTTCAGGTCACCTTTCTGGTGGAGAAACTCTCCCCCGCATGGCAACGACGAGTCGCTCTGGTTACCCATTCCTTAATCTTATTTATTTGTGGCGCACTGGCCTGGGGCGCAACACTAAAAACAATTCAGGACTGGAGCGATTATTCACCGATCCTCGGTTTGCCCATCGGCCTGATGTATGCCGCTTGTCTGCCCACCAGCCTCGTTATCGCATTCTTTGAACTGCGTCATTTATATCAACTCATCACGCGTAGCAATTCTCTAACGTCGCCACCGCAAGGAGCTTAATCATGGCTGTGCTGATTTTTCTGGGCTGTCTGTTGGGTGGTATTGCTATCGGTTTGCCTATTGCCTGGGCACTGTTGTTGTGCGGGGCGGCGTTAATGTTCTGGCTGGACATGTTTGATGTCCAGATCATGGCACAAACGCTGGTGAACGGAGCCGATAGCTTCTCCCTGCTGGCGATTCCGTTCTTTGTGCTGGCGGGTGAAATCATGAATGCGGGCGGCTTGTCAAAACGCATTGTTGACCTGCCGATGAAACTGGTGGGGCATAAACCAGGCGGGCTGGGCTACGTCGGCGTGCTGGCAGCTATGATTATGGCGAGCCTTTCTGGTTCTGCCGTTGCGGATACCGCCGCCGTTGCCGCTCTACTGGTGCCGATGATGCGCAGCGCCAACTACCCGGTCAACCGGGCGGCGGGGCTGATTGCCTCTGGCGGCATTATCGCGCCAATTATTCCCCCTTCCATTCCGTTTATTATCTTCGGCGTTTCCAGCGGATTATCCATCAGTAAGCTGTTTATGGCGGGCATTGCCCCTGACATGATGATGGGCGCAACGCTGATGCTTACCTGGTGGTGGCAGGCCAGTCGCCTTAATTTACCCCGCCAGCAAAAAGCAACGATGCAGGAAATCTGGCACTCTTTTGTCTCCGGTATCTGGGCTCTGTTTCTTCCAGTCATCATTATTGGCGGGTTTCGCTCCGGTCTGTTTACCCCTACCGAAGCCGGGGCCGTTGCTGCTTTCTATGCGCTGTTTGTCGCCACAGTTATTTACCGTGAAATGACCTTCGCCACACTTTGGCATGTACTCATTGGCGCGGCGAAAACCACCTCAGTGGTTATGTTTCTGGTGGCCTCGGCACAAGTTTCCACCTGGCTGATTACCATTGCTGAACTGCCGATGATGGTTTCTGATTTACTGCAACCGTTGGTCGATTCACCGCGTCTGCTGTTTATCGTCATTATGGTGGCTATCCTGATTGTCGGCATGGTCGGTAATGCTGCCAACTTACTGATTTAGTGTATGATGGTGATTTTAAGGTGCTTGCGTGGCTTCCATTTCCATCAGATGTCCTTCCTGCTCCGCTACTGAAGGCGTGGTGCGTAACGGCAAAAGCACTGCCGGACATCAGCGCTATCTCTGCTCTCATTGCCGTAAAACATGGCAACTACAGTTCACTTACACCGCCTCTCAGCCCGGTACGCACCAGAAA
>NZ_MIIV01000511.1:0-20352 GCF_001743015.1 Shigella sp. FC1567 | reverse complement strand
TTTCTGGTGCGTACCGGGCTGAGAGGCGGTGTAAGTGAACTGTAGTTGCCATGTTTTACGGCAATGAGAGCAGAGATAGCGCTGATGTCCGGCAGTGCTTTTGCCGTTACGCACCACGCCTTCAGTAGCGGAGCAGGAAGGACATCTGATGGAAATGGAAGCCACGCAAGCACCTTAAAATCACCATCATACACTAAATCAGTAAGTTGGCAGCATTACCAAACCTAAATTATCCGCCTCACTTTTGACGGGGATTTCAACAGATAAATCACAACTTATCGCAAGCGATGAGTGATGACTGCGGATAAAAGAGATCAAATAATTACCCATTTTTTTCAAACTAGGCAGTGTCGCCAGGATTTCCGCCGTCTCACCACTGTTTGAAATAAGAATAACAACATCGTCTTTCGCCACCATCCCAAGGTCGCCGTGTACCGCTTCCGTACCGTGAACAAAAAACGAGGGAGTTCCGGTGCTGGCAAATGTTGCAGCAAGTTTTCTGGCAATAATGCCAGATTTCCCAACACCAATAAAAACAACTTTTCCCTGGCAAGATTGTAATATTTTAATTAAATTCGCGACTTCCGAAAGGGGGGAATCAATAACCTCTTCTACTGCTTTATGTTCGTTACGCATAAAACGTTTAATAAGATGGATAAGATCCGTATTGTTCATTTTCTTTTTCCTGATTAATATTTTTAATTACACTCGCAAGGCGCGCAAGCCCCATATATAATTTTTCTCGACTGCAGGCCAGATTAAGACGCAGATAGCCCTCTCCTTCAGTACCATAAACATGCCCCGCCATAATACCTACTCTCCCTTCGTTAATTAATCGACGGTAAAATTTATCAAAGGGATAACCAAGGGCCGAGCAATCAACCCACGAAAAATAGCAGCCCTCAGCTGGCCATACGATCAATTCCGGAATATTTTCATTTAAATACTGCAAGGTAAATTGAATGTTAGAGGCAATATGTACCTTTAATGACTTTAACCATTCTTCACATTCATTATAGGCAACAATGGTCGCAATTACATTCAGTACTGATGGGGAGTTTACGAAATCGCGATACCTCGATATCGTTCTGAACTTATGATTAAAATTATCGTCAGTTGAAATCATATATGATCCGGTTAGCGCAGGAACATTAAATGTTTTCGAAATCGAATTAAACACCACCACTTTGTCATCTTTTATTGTTAGCGCTGACGTGAAACTATGATTAAAAACAAAATCACTATGTATTTCATCTGAACATAACCAAATATTATGCCTTGCACAGCATGCTGCGATTCTGTGAAGATCGTCTTCCGACCAGACCGTTCCTGTCGGGTTATGAGGATTACATAATAACACCATCTTCGCGCTTTTAATTTTAAGCTCAAAGTCTTGCCAGTTGATAACGTAGCCTCTCCCATTTTCTTTCATCAAAGAGGTTGTTAGCATGTTTCGACCATTATGCTTAATCACATCAAAAAATGCGTTATAAACAGGCGTGAA
This sequence comes from Shigella sp. FC1567, assembly GCF_001743015.1. Classification (NCBI taxonomy): domain Bacteria; kingdom Pseudomonadati; phylum Pseudomonadota; class Gammaproteobacteria; order Enterobacterales; family Enterobacteriaceae; genus Shigella; species Shigella sp. FC1567. The sequence continues at coordinate 18,848 of NZ_MIIV01000511.1, read as the reverse complement.
AATGAGAATATTATCTCCATTCAATGTCAATATTTCTATTGCCTTAGATATTGAATACATCACGCTTGGGCTATAGGTGATCCATTCTGGTTGAATCTCTGTTTTATATTGTTGATGATACCAATTGACTATCGAATTCAGATAGTCATCATGCTGCCAACGACTGTACCCTAAAATCGGGTGTTCCAGACGTTTTTTTAATGTTCTGATGATAGCTTCCGGTATCGGAAGATCCATATCTGAAATAGAGAATGGTAATACATCTTTTACACCAAATCTGTCTTCACAAAAGTCCCATTGTGTGCAATATGTTCCTTTACGAGAAATTGAGGTATTAAAAATATCCATCAACATATCCCCATGTAATTATCCATATCCCGACGTAGGGCGATGACTTTTGTACCGATAATGACTTGTAAGGTATTTTGATCAAGTTTCACAACCGCAATTCCTCCGGCCCTTTTTATTGCAGCCTCATTTATCAATCCCATATCCGCGATAGTTAAACGCAAACGAGTTACACAATTATCCAGTGATTTAATATTTTCTTTACCACCCAGAGCCTTAACCATTTGCTCCGCTGCCTGCAACTCTGATTTATCATGAACTGGGATGTTAGCTATTGCAGTTTCTTCGTGAGCGTTCAGCGTGACAGGACTGGACTCTTCACGGCCTACAGTCATCAGGTTAAATTTGAGAATGGTCCAACGGAACACAAAGTAATAAATGAAGAAATAAGCCACTTCAACACATACCGCTAATGGCCATCCCGTTCTTGTGCCACGTAAGACACCAAAGCTAATAAATTGAATCAGATCGCCAGTAAAGCCCATCTTCACGCCCATATATGGCAGAACCATGTTAGCCAATCCATTCATAAAGGCATGGAAGACAAACAACAGCGGGCTGACAAATAAGAACAGAAATTCAATCGGCTCGCTGACGCCGCCAATAATTACCGTGAGCACACCGGAAATCAGCAATGCTTTGATAGCCCTTCTGTTTTGAGCATGAGCAGTGCGATACATCGCCAGCGCGGCTCCAGCCAGACCATACTGAATCATCAGTTTGCCCTGCTCCATTTTCCCCGCCAAATCCAGCGGAATGACCGCATTCTCTTTGACGTATGCCATAAACATGTTCAGGGTGCCGTAATACTCTTCACCGCCAATCACTGCCGATCCGCCGATTGGGGTAAAGCGGAAAACTGATGTCACCAAGTGATTTAAGCCAAAAGGTATCGTCACGCGTTCGGCAACAGCATAGAAGAAATAACCAACAGGACCGGAAGTTGAAATCCAGTGACCAATGAGCATGAAAAGATTGAAAAATGGCGGCCAGATAAAAGGAATGATCAGACCAAATCCACTCATCACAATCAGTGTAATGATAGGCACAAGGCGTGGGCCACTATAAAACCCTAATTATTCAGGAATACGTAAGTTAACGATCTTTTTATACATGCTGGCGACTAATAACCCTGCCACAATCCCACCCAACACGCTGGTATTGTAGGACTGGATCCCGAGTATGATGGTTTGCCCATGTGTCGACATTTGGTCAGCAGCTACCAATAAGTCGTGCTGTTTAAGATAAAAGTTCGTTCCAAGATGCATCGCCATAAAGCCAATTAAGCCAGAAAAAGCGCCATAGGCTTTATCATCTTTCTCTTTTAATAATCCCAAAGGTATAGCTATCGCAAACAATACAGGTAAATTAACGAAGGCAAACAAACCAAGGCTAACAATAAAATCAAGTATGGTTTTAATTAACGGAATAGCCAACACTGGAATGAATTTTGCCATATCATCGCTGGCTAAACCACTTCCCAGCCCTAACATCATACCACATACACTTAACAGAGCGATGGGATACATAAATGCCTTCCCCAGGCTCTGAAAAAAACTCCAGGATTTCTTTTGTTTCATACTGGTTATCTCATGAAAATGTTATGTATAATTAGTCCATTAATACTTTGATGCGAATAGAAAGATATAGTTTCTCTTCCAGAATCAAATCATATTTAAAAGTTGCGTACAGATATCTTTCAATTTCATGAATGGCACGTTGTAACTGAAAATCTTTTTCAAGAAACTGCTCATAGATATCACCAATATTTTTCTGTTTTATTTTTTCATTACATAACACACGACTAGAAAAATATTTAAGGTGCATCATAAATCTGGAGTAGTTAAATGAACTTCTGTCCACCCTTCTGTTATAAACAACTTCAATAAGCTCCGTGATTTTTTGAGACAGCTCAATAATCCTTACTGATTCATAATCAACTGAATTTTCATAATTATTTAAAATATGCAATGCTATAAAACCAATCTCATCATCCGGTAGTTGAACGCTAAATTGCTCATTAATGATTGTTAATGCATCACGACTTATTGCATACTCTGCTTTGTACAACGCTTTGATTTCCTCAAGGAAAACATTATTAATTTGTATGCCTGAGACGACTCGGGATATTGCATTCGAAATGTGATCAGCAAGAATCAGTAGTAGCGATGGATTGAGTTTTTTTTCGAGATTACTCTCCGCATAATGCACTATCTTTTCGGCAACAAAAATATACTCAATACCCACATGCTCAATCAATTTGTAGAGTTTATTTTTTTGCTCATTTCTGACATAAAAATCCGGTTTGCAGGATGCTCAGGGACCGACATACCATATTTTTATTGTAACCAACGCCAGGCCCAGAAATGATAACCTCCTGTCCGTTCACCGATGCCTGTACACAATTATTGTTCATGACTTTTTCGATGATCATTCCATGGCTCCCCAAAAAAAAGGCAAGGCATGTCAGAAGTAATAATTACTTCAAACATTGCCTTGCTGATTTAACAGTTGCAAGATAATTAACTAATGCGTATACCTTACACGGAATTGTGCTTAATAAAAGAGATGACAGACTTATTTTTTAAGCCGATATTCAAATATTCGACAGCAGTCACAAAACCATCGTTCAACATTTATGTAAATAATATTTATTCAATGAAACATAAATTCATTGAATAAATTAAAAACATCATCCCCTTCTCGCCAGCGTCGCCCCATCGGCAAAATACGCTTTAATCCCCGCAAGAATAGACTCCGCAACTTCCTGCTGGAAAGTCGCCGTTTTCAGTTTACGCTCTTCCTCAACGTTACTAATAAACGCCGTTTCGACCAGAATGGAGGGAATATCTGGTGCCTTTAGTACGGCAAACCCGGCCTGTTCAACTTGATTTTTATGCAGCTTGTTGATTTTACCGAGCTTATTCAGTACCGCTTTACCAAACTTCAGGCTGTCGGCAATGGTCAGCGACTGCACCATATCGAACATGGTGTGGTCGACATAGCGGTCACCGCTTTTGCTCACGCCACCAATCAAGTCCGAGGCGTTCTGGGTTTGTGCCAGATATTTTGCCGCAGTACTGGTTGCACCTTTGGTTGAGAGCGCAAACACAGAGGAACCGCTCGGCTGACGACTGGTAAAGGCGTCGGCATGGATAGAGACAAACAGGTCAGCACGCTGTTTCTGGGCTTTTGCTACGCGCACTTGCAACGGAATGAAGATGTCTTCATTGCGCGTCATGTACACCTTCATATTGCCCTCTTTCTCGATCAGAGAGCGCAGACGGCGAGCTATTTGCAATACCACGTCTTTTTCGCGCGTTTTGTATTTCCCCACCGCACCGGAGTCTTCGCCGCCGTGGCCAGGGTCAAGCATAATAACAATAGGACGATCGCGCCCTGCTTTACCCGGTTGTGGACCACTTTGTGCTGGCGGCACCTGCTTTTCGAGGTCGCCTTTGTTGTAATCCTCCAGCAGCGCCAGCAGCGGGTCCTGCATATCCTGTGCATTGGCCGGATAGAGGTCCATCACCAGACGCTCTTTAAACCCGGCGACCGGCGCAAGGGCAAACAGCTGCGGTTTTACGTTTTGCTTTAATTCAAAAACCATCCGTACGGTCTGCGGGTCAAATTGCCCGACGCGCGCCGACTTGATGAACGGGTCGTCTGCACGAATTTGTGCCGCCATCCCCTTGAGTACCGAGTTCAGGTTTACATCTTCGATATCCACCACCACGCGTTCAGGGTTACTCAACGCGAACTGCTTATATTTCAGCTGACGATTTGATTCTACCGTCACACGGGTGTAGCTGGACGCAGGCCAGACGCGCACCGCCACGACCTGGCTGACCGCAGCCAGACTGACCTGACTTACGCTCAATAGCCACATGGCACCCGCGCCTTGCAGTAAACGACGACGGCTGATTGCAGTGTTGGATCCTGACATGCCTCTCCCGAGCAAAAGAAATCTAAGCTGTGTAACAAGTAAACGACTAATTTGACCGGAAACTTTAGCGAAAGACGCATAATCTGTCATCTAATAAACGGTAAACATTCTTTTTATATTCACGGCATTACTGATAAAAAAGTCGCTCTCGCATAAAATTTACACTTGCACCCTGCGAAAAAACAGAATAAAAATACACTAATTTAGAATAATCATGCAAAGGGGTGTGCCGTGGTAAAGGAACGTAAAACCGAGCTGGTCGAGGGATTCCGCCATTCGGTTCCCTATATCAATACCCACCGGGGAAAAACGTTTGTCATCATGCTCGGCGGTGAAGCCATTGAGCATGAGAATTTCTCCAGTATCGTTAATGATATCGGGTTGTTGCACAGCCTCGGCATCCGTCTGGTGGTGGTCTATGGCGCACGTCCGCAGATCGACGCAAATCTGGCCGCGCATCACCACGAACCGCTGTATCACAAGAATATACGTGTGACCGACGCCAAAACACTGGAACTGGTGAAGCAGGCTGCGGGAACATTGCAACTGGACATCACTGCTCGCCTGTCGATGAGTCTCAATAACACGCCGCTACAGGGCGCGCATATCAACGTCGTCAGTGGCAATTTTATTATTGCCCAGCCGCTGGGCGTCGATGACGGCGTGGATTACTGCCATAGCGGGCGTATCCGGCGGATTGATGAAGACGCGATCCATCGTCAACTGGACAGCGGTGCAATAGTGCTAATGGGGCCGGTCGCTGTTTCAGTCACTGGCGAGAGCTTTAATCTGACCTCGGAAGAGATTGCCACTCAACTGGCCATCAAACTGAAAGCTGAGAAGATGATTGGTTTTTGCTCTTCACAGGGCGTCACTAATGACGACGGTGATATTGTCTCAGAACTTTTCCCTAACGAAGCGCAAGCGCGGGTAGAAGCCCAGGAAGAGAAAGGCGATTACAACTCCGGTACGGTGCGCTTTTTGCGTGGCGCAGTGAAAGCCTGCCGCAGCGGCGTGCGTCGCTGTCATTTAATCAGTTATCAGGAAGATGGCGCGCTGTTGCAAGAGTTGTTCTCACGCGACGGTATCGGTACGCAGATTGTGATGGAAAGCGCCGAGCAGATTCGTCGCGCAACAATCAACGATATTGGCGGTATTCTGGAGTTGATTCGCCCGCTGGAGCAGCAAGGTATTCTGGTGCGCCGTTCTCGCGAGCAGCTGGAGATGGAAATCGACAAATTCACCATTATTCAGCGCGATAACACGACTATTGCCTGCGCCGCGCTCTATCCGTTCCCGGAAGAGAAGATTGGGGAAATGGCCTGTGTGGCAGTTCACCCGGATTACCGCAGTTCATCACGGGGCGAGGTTCTGCTGGAACGCATTGCCGCTCAGGCGAAGCAGAGCGGCTTAAGCAAATTGTTTGTGCTGACCACGCGCAGTATTCACTGGTTCCAGGAACGTGGATTTACCCCGGTGGATATTGATTTACTGCCCGAGAGCAAAAAGCAGTTGTACAACTACCAGCGTAAATCCAAAGTGTTGATGGCGGATTTAGGGTAAGCGATGAAAATTGTCGGATGCGACATGCGTAACACTCGTGCATCGCATCCGGCAATTACGTTTATTCCCGCGAACTAAACAACGCCGCCAGACCACTGCGCCGCTCAGTACGAGTGGCGATTGCCGCACTTAATATACGCTCATCGGCATACAGCGACAGACGGCGACGCGCGCGGGTCACCGCGGTGTATACCAGCTCTCGCGTTACTACCGGCGTGCGTTGGCTCGGTAAAATCAACGCCGCATGGTCGAACTCCGATCCCTGCGATTTATGTACCGTCATCGCCCACGTAGTTTCGTGCTCTGGCAAGCGACTCGGTTGCACAGACTTAATATTGCCGTCCGGCATCGCAAACCAGACGCGCGTCCCCTGCCCGCGATCCAGCGCAATACCGATATCGCCATTAAACAACCCAAGCGCGCTGTCATTACGGGCAATCATCACCGGTCGACCTTCGTACCAACGAGAGTGCGGATGACGATGAATTTTGCGCTTCTGTTGCATAAACTGCTCAATTCGCTCATTCAGTCCAGCCACGCCAAACGGCCCTTCCCGCAGGGCGCACAAAAGTTGGTACTCATTGAACGCCTGAATGATTAAATCCGGCTCGGCACGCGCTTGCAGCAGATCCAGATAACGTCCATAACCCGCAAGAGCTTCCTCAAGCATCGCAATATAATCTTCGCCGCTCTGTAAAAGTCGTTTTTCGATATCAGTAAAATCCTGCTGAAAAACGGTTTTCACTGCCGTTTTATCACCACGGTTGATCGCCGCAGCTAACTGACCAATGCCAGAATCGCTGCCGAAACGATAGCTTTTTTGCAGCAGGCAGAGACTGTCGCGCAAAGATGCCGCTTCTGTGCCGGTTCCTGCCGGAACGTGAGTCCCCGTCAGGCGGCTTAGCTGCCTGGCACGCTCGGCGGTAAAGCCCGCGTTGGCATAAGCGCAGATATCGCCCAGCACAGCCCCAGCCTCAACCGAGGCCAGTTGATCACGATCGCCGAGAAAGATCACTCGCGCATGATCGGGCAAGGCGTCGATCAGTCTCGACATCATAGGCAGATCGATCATTGACGCTTCATCTACCACCAGCACATCAAGATGCAGCGGGTTACCGGCATGATGACGTAAACGCTGGCTACCCGGCTGCGCGCCCAGCAATCGGTGCAAAGTGCTGGCATCTTCCGGAATGCGTTTCTTTTGTTCATCGGTCAGCGGTAACTGTCGCAAAGCCTTGCCGAGAGATTCGGTTAAGCGCGCGGCAGCTTTACCCGTTGGTGCAGCCAGACGGATACGGCAGCGTTCGCCGTCGGCCATTTGAATTAACGCTGCCAGCAACTTCGCCACGGTGGTCGTTTTACCGGTGCCTGGGCCGCCGGAAATCACCGAGATCCGCCGCGTCAGCGCCACTGCCGCTGCAACTTTTTGCCAGTTAATTTCATCGCTTACTGGAAAAAGTTTGTCCAGGGTTTGCGCCAGTAGAGCTTCATCAACCTCAATGGCATGATTCACCTCATTGAAGAAGCGCGCTACCGTCCGCTCGTTACACCACATGCGATTCAAATAAAGACGATCGCCACAGAGGATCATCGGCGTGGGTTCATCTCCCCTGCTGACCGCTTGAGAAGCCAGCAAGCATTCTTCCCAATTTTGTAGCTCACCGATTTCACTGACACAGGTCGCCAACAGCGGATGCGACGCCTCGTTATTTTCCAGTCGTGAAAGCGGCAAACAGACGTGTCCCTCTCCGGCATCATGACTTAACAGTGCCGCCGCGAGGGTGACGGCAGGATGTTCATCTCCCGCCACGGTCAGGGCAAATTGCACATCCAGCGGGCGTAGCTGTTTGTGCTCCACAGCTTCCAGTAATTGCTTTTGCAATTTCATTACGCCTCCTCCAGGGTCATACCGGCAAACATCTCATCCATCAGGGCAATCAACCCGGCGTTGGGTCGGGTTGTGTAAATCCCTTGTTGCGGATGTTCTTTATCAACGCCACGCAGGAACAGATAGATAACGCCGCCAAAGTGACGATCATAGTCGTAATCAGCAATGCGATGGCGCAGATAACGATGCAGCGCCAGGGTATAAAGCTGATATTGCAGATCATAGCGGTGTGCCTGCATCGCTGCTGCCATAGCCTGTTGGGTGTAAGCCGAACTGTCTTCACCCAGCCAGTTGGATTTATAGTCGAGCAGGTAATAACGCCCTTCGTGGCGGAATACTAGGTCGATAAAGCCTTTTAACATGCCGCGTACCTGCATGAACTCCAGCGGCGGGCAGCCAGCGGATAGCGGATCAAACTGGCGAATTAGTGCATCAAGCTGGCTGGCGATGAGCGGTTCGCTAATCGGCAGGTAAAACTCCATCTCCACCTGTTTATCGCGGTCGGAAAGCTGACTCAGGCTAACCCCCTTTTCATTGAGAGGTGCCTGGAGGACAGCCGTGATCCACTCGGTCAACACCGGTTCCCACTGCGATTCAAAGCCGCCGAGTTCCAGTTTTTCCTGTACCCAGTTCGGGTCAACCGGCTGGGTAAAATCGAGGTCTTCAAACAAACTGTGCAAGAATGTCCCCGGTGACGCACCGCGCGGGAACTGATGCGGTGTTAACGTCGGTTCTTCAACGACGCTGACCACGCCTGCGGCATCAACATCCAGCCGTGGCATCAGATCCTGAGCGATACCGTGACCACGCTGCTGCAAGCCGGAGTAGCTGGTGACACGCCAGTTATCGCCGGGCAATCGTTGTAGTGTCCTCGCATTCAGTTCTGCAGTTAAAGCATCATTAACCTGCCAGGGCTGGTTATCACCAGTTTGTGCCGTTTGCCAGGCAATATCATCATCGCATAACGCTTCAATACAGGTGCGAAGCCCTGCCGCATCTTGCGGTTCCCCTTTTTGCAGCAAACGCCCGAGCGCACTTTGGTGGACGTCGGTGTCACCTTTTTTATCGCCACGACGGCGCACCAGCGGTGCAACGCCGAGACTGCAATGCCAAACCGAACGCGTCAGCGCCACGTAAAGCAAACGCAGATCTTCCGCCAGACGTTCGACCTCCGCGAGGTCGACGCTTTTTGGCGCAGCATTAAGATCCAAAACTGCCTCAAACGAGTGGCGATCGTGATAAAACGCCTGATCCTGGACGCGGAAATTGGTAATAAATGGCAACCAGACCAGCGGATATTCCAGCCCTTTCGATTTATGGATCGTGACAATCTGCACCAGATGTTTATCACTTTCGAGGCGCATTTGTTGGCTGGAGGCATTACTGTCTGGCTCGAGGATATGTTGCGATAACCAGCGTACCAGCGCATGTTCACTTTCCAGCTGCGTTCCGGCTTCTTGTAGCAGTTCGCTGATATGCAAGATATCGGTAAGACGCCGCTCACCGCCTGCCGTTGCCAGCAAGTTTTCTGCAATGTTACGCGCCGACATCAGCGCCCGCAGCATCGGCATAACGCCACGTTTGCGCCAGATTTGCCGATAACCATCGAACTCTTCAACTACCGCATCCCACGCATGTTCGTCATTATTCAGCGTTTCGATATCCAGCGCGTTCAGCCCCATCATTGACGTTGCCAGCGCACTACGCAGGGTGTTCTCACGTTCGGGCGTCATCACCGCCTGCAATAACCAAAGCATTTCCTGCGCTTCCAGAGTTTCAAAAACACTGTCGCGGTTCGAAAGGTAAACGGAAGGGATTTCCAGCAACGTTAAGGCATCGCGCACCTGGGCGGCCTCCTGGCGGCTGCGCACCAGCACACTGATGTCCGAAGCACGCACCGGACGCGCGTCGTCGCCGTTCATCAGCAACGCTTCGCCCCGCTGTCCGGCTTGTAGCCAGTCGCGGATTTGCGCAGCACATACCTGCGCCATGGTACTTTGATAGTCGCCAACGCCGCAGCTTTCGCCTTCCATCAGCCACATTTTCATCGCAGGCTGCGTTTCACCTTTAAATACAAAACGTAACGCCTGATTTTTCCCGGCTGATTTCACTGGAATAAACGGTATTTCGCGAAACATGAACGCGTCATCAGTCTGGCTGAAAAGCTTGTTCACACTGTTCACCATTCCAGGTGCGGAGCGCCAGTTGGTGTCTAAAGTGTAGTGGGCGTGAACTTCACTACGCGCCTTCATATAAGTGAAGATATCCGCACCCCGGAATGCATATATGGCCTGCTTCGGGTCGCCAATCAGCAACAATGCGGTTTCCGGCTGATGGTGCCAGATACGGCGAAAAATTCGGTACTGCTGGGGGTCGGTATCCTGAAATTCATCGATCATTGCCACCGGGAATCGCGTACGGATCGCCGCTGCCAACACCTCACCGCTTTCGCTACGCAGCGCGGAATCGAGCCGACTTAACATGTCATCAAAACCCAATTCGCCACGGCGGCGTTTTTCACGCGCTACTGTTTCGCGGATCTCAGCCAATGCGCGGGTGATCACCAGATCGCGGATCGACAATGGTTCTGCAAGCAGTTGATCGATCGCCTCAAACAGTGGATGTCGCGGGGTTTCCCCCCCAGCTTTCGTGCGATCTTCTAAGAAACGCTGGGAGAATTTTTCCAGCGACTCCGGCAACTGATAACTGTTGGTCTCTTCTTCTGCCCAGGCGCTGATCTTGTCGATCCATTTAGCCTGATTGCTACGGTTAAACTTGCGTCGATCAATACCAGAAGATTCGATCAGCGCATCCAGTTCACCCACTGCGTCGCGCCACTGCTGTTTTACCGTAGCAATACGCGCCACAATTTGCGCGTGGCGGGAAGCCAGCGTTTCATCATCGGGCGGCGGTGCTTTGATAACCGGCGCTTCGCCTTGCAGATAACGATTAATATCGCGCAGCAACGCCTGCGGCCCTTTCCAGGTTTCAAAGACGACCTGGGCTATTTCACGCGGCAGCGGGTAGCAGTGGCGACGCCAGAAATCGGCGCAGGCCTGGTAACGTAGCAGAGACTCATCTTCAATCAGCTGCTGCTCAAACAGCATGCCGGATTCAAAGGCATTCAGGTTGAGCATGCGCTGGCAAAAACCGTGAATAGTAAAGACTGCCGCTTCATCCATCTGCCGTTCGGCTAACAACAACCACTGCGCGGCTTGCGCTTTATCGTCGATCTCTTCCAGCAGACGTTCGTACAGTGGATTGTCGGTAGTTTCACGCAGACAGGCGATGCGCAACTCATGGATATTGCTACGGATACGACCACGCAATTCTGCCGTGGCAGCCTCGGTAAAGGTGACCACCAGCAGTTCTTCAACGGTCAGCGGGCGGGGAAAGGCGGCGGAACCGCCTAGTCCAAGTAACAGGCGCAAATAGAGCGCCGCAATCGTAAAGGTTTTGCCTGTGCCGGCAGAGGCTTCAATCAGGCGCTCACCCTGTAAGGGCAAGCGCAAAGGATCTAGTGTCTCGGCGACATCACTCATTCTTTTCACTCATCAGGGGCATTGTTTGCTGCAACGCGCTGACGTTCTCCCACACTTTCCAGCCTTCAGGGTGTACATATTCGGCTTTCCCGTTCTGGCTGCCGGAAATCTGCGACAGAATAGCCATGCCTTGCGGCTCGACCACCGCCTGATGGAAGAAATCAGCAAGTTTTTGCGGCGTCAGCAGTTTTATCTGGGCCACGATTTTATCACGCGAATCGAAGCGCATATTGCCGCGATCGAAATCTTTACTTAACTTCGATGCTTCTTCGCCGAGCGTTTGCGGTGCCTGCAGCATCTGGGTAATTACCGCCTGCTGGATTTGCGCAAACTCATCTGGCTTCATCGCTCGCAATTTTGCCTCTGTGGTTGGGAAAAACGCCTTGTAACGCTCCCACAAGAATGAAGGCTGTTTATCATTGCTTTGCAAAAGGAAGCCCATGCCCCACTGACGCCCCACGCTCATTGGAAACGCAAACACGGCATAGCCCAATTGTTCTTCGGTACGCAACTGATTGTAGAACCACGGCTGTACGATCTGCCCCAACAGAGAGCTATAGGCTGAGCTGGTGTATTCATCGTAGCCAGTCGGTACAAATACCGCTGCCAGTGCGGAGTCGGTGCTGTTACCGGCTTTTTCAAAGATGACGGATTGTTTTTTATCGACCACTACATCTTTGTTTCGACACCACTCTGAACCATCAGCGCCCAACTGTTTTTGCACATCGCGTGCCTGCGTTGTTGCCTGGGCCTCGGTCATGTTGCCGATAACCATAAACTCTGGTCGAGCCCCTGATTTTAAGGCGTCGCGATAGGCCAGCACCTCTTTCAACGTAATGGAGGGCAAAATTTTACGCCGTTCATCTCGCGAGAAGTACGGCACTTGCGAGAGCATCTGCGCGGGCATAATCGCCTGCTCAAACGCTTTACCCTTTTCTGCGGAATCCATCATCTGGTTATACCAAGACTTCGCCTGCTCAAGCTGATCTTCCGTAGCGGTATAGCTAAAGTACCCCTCGAGCAATGCCTGGAACAGCTGCGGCAGACGCTGGGTGTAACCATTAGCATTAACCATAAGGCCGTTGTTAGCGTTGGTGGAAAAACTTATGCCACCAACCGACGCCTGGTTGCTTAACTGATCAAGCGCCAGCCCTGCGAGATAATCATTGAGCGCAAACATCACCTGATTGCGGGCGCTGTCCATGGCTTTCGGATTACGCAAAATCAGGCTGACATCAGCTTTGGGTTCGCTGGAAAAATAACGGCTTGGCGCATACACCACGCGCAGATTCGACTCATCAACAATCAGCTCTGGATGGTCATATTTCTTCTCTGACTTAATCAGCGAGAAATCGTCAGGAATATAGGGGTTAAGCTCCGGTAAGGAGAGCGCAATATTGGCAGCTTTTTGCTGCCAGTCAGCGAAAGTTTGTTCGCTGATTTTATCGACCTGATACGGCGCATCGACAAAATAAGCCGTTTTATTGTGCGGCTCTTTCGGGCTGATATACCAGATACGCGCATTCTGCGGCGTCATCATCGCCAGACGTTCTTTTACTGCTTTAGCATCGTACCGATCGGCAATATTGACTGCATCCAGCGTATGCTCAACCGGAACGCGAATCATGGTATCTGCCAGCCATTCGACGTAATCCATATCACGGGTGATCGACGGATAACGGAAGTCGATATCCAGCACATTCGCCAGTTCATCGAAGTATTGTTTATCAATGCCTTTTTCACGTAACAGATTGAGATAGCTAAAAATTGCCGCCACAACCTGATCGCGATTAGCCAGGCCTTTATCGGTTAAAGACGCAGAGATCGCTAATACGCCGCTGTTGCCGTTGACGATAGGATCGGAGTTGGCGCTAATGCCCTCAACTAATCCCTGCTTTTGCAGCCAGTCGGAAAGTGTACCTGGGCTGCGATTACCAATCAGATAGGTAATCAATTCATCCGTTTTACTACGGAACTTCGCTGAGTTGTTATCGATGCGAAACTCAACGCGCAGAACTTTACGCGGCAGTGCCGGGACGTAATGAATGATAATGCCCTTTTGCGCGTCGGTGACTACCGGCACGGTGATTTCCGGTTTTTTGCTCTCTTTGTTCGGCACGCGACCAAAGGTGTCCGCCGCCATTTTTGCCAACTCCGGCAGCGGTTTATTGCTGTAAATAACCGCCTTCATCAGATTGGCGGAATAGTACTTCTCGTGGAAATCTTTCAGCGCCTGCTGCACCGGATTACCAGGTTTATCGCTTAAAGTTTCGAGGTTACCACCAGAAAACTTTGAACCGGGGTGTGCCGGGTTAATGGTTTCTGCGCTGACCTGTGCCATGCGCATCCCGTCACGCGTACGCGCCATGGTTAATTCAGCGTTCACCGCATTACGCTCACGTTCGGCATATTTCTTGTCGAGCAAAGGTTCAGCAATAGCATCGGCCAGGCGGTCTACCGCACCAGGCAAGGCGTCGTTCTCAACTTCCAGATAGAAAGCCGTGCGATACGGCGCAGTGCTGGCATTGTGACTACCGCCGTGCATTTTGAGATATTCGGCCAGACTGTCAGCCTGCGGGTACTTTTTCGACCCCATCAGACTCATATGTTCAAGGTAATGTGCCAGCCCCTGGTACGCCTCGGGATCTTCCAGCGACCCAACGGGCACCACCAGCGCCGAGAGCGATTTAACTGCCTGCGGATCAGAAACCAGCAAGACCACCATACCGTTATCCAGACGTATAGCCTGATACTGGCGGTTATCTTTATCACTTTTACGGATGGTTTCCTGAATCGGCTGCCATCCCGTTTCTGCCTGACTTAAGGGTGCCCAAAGGGCAACTAACAACAATAATGCTTTGAACCAAGTGCTGCGGGGCATTCACGGACCTCATAATCAACTTAATTTTCTGTCCAGATTCAACACGTTAACGCAAATCATCTGCCAGAATTTAATCTTGTGCTGCACGAGTCAGCCTATGTTTATATAACCATCAGTCCGTGACTGGTGCGCATCATAAAGTAAGCGGATAGATTGCGCAATTTTTATACAGCACTCATGACTGATTAAAGCGAAACAGCGGTAACAGGAAACGTTGCGACTGTTCAACGATGGCCTCCATTGTCTCTGGTGTTAATTGCCGCCAGAGCCTTTGATACCAGATATTATCACCTTCGCCACGCACCATCATGTTGCCTTCGTAAGCCTGAAGGAATTTCGTACGGGCTTTTTGCAACGTGGAATCGTCATCCAGCATGGCATCGTTTTGCGCGTCATAACAGGTTTTTAGCCACGCGCCGCCACTTTCAGGTAACACCAGCAATGGCGCGGACATCCCTTCACGATACCCCTCAATCAGTTGTGAGAGGTAATGCAAAGCCTGTTCGGCTGCAAGCGGCGGAAAACGCCACTCGCCGTCTTTGCGTAGAAAAAGGCGACTTTCACCATTACCACCGCTGGCACAGTAGACAAGGTGTTCCAGCCAAAGTTGCATTCCCTGCGCCACACTTAATAAAGAGGGACGCCAGCGCAACAGGCCATCCGGCTGCACCTGCGGCAACCAGCCAGTTATCTGCACACCGTTGCAGGCGAGATCAATTTCCATACTCTGCCCCGGCTGGCGACAGGCAATGACTCTGTCGGCAAGCTGCTGCATCTCCTGGCACTGAGTTTCCCAGAAAATTTCACCAAAAGCGCCATACGGTAAATCCCCTGCCGCCCGGAAGCGACGGAACAAGCGTTCGGCATCATCCTGCTCAACCAGTGCATTCAATAACTGCTGATTGATTTGATAACGGCTAAGCCCTTCCAGAATAAATGGCTCGGTGTCGGGGATTTCGCTGTCTTCGGTACGGAAGTTCACCTGCAAACGCATCTGGAAAAATGCCCGCACCGGATGTGCCCAGAATCGTTGTAGCGTTTCCAGCGGCACGGTTTCCGGTAAGGTAAACGGCAGCGGCTGAACAAATTCAGAATGTGCTTTACCAGCCTGGCTGGCCGCAGGTAGCCATTCACGAGCATAGCTTTGTCGTTCGCCTGGCTGGTAGTTTTGTGGATCAAACGGCATCCGGGTATGGAGGCAGGTAAGATGCGCTTTTACCCTTGCCTCGCTTTCATCACAGTTGAGCGCTTCATCGCCCGGTAGATAATGACTTTGCCCGATGTAGTCGATCAGTTCCTGCACCAGTACCGACGGGAAACGTTCACTGTTATCCTGAATGGAAAGCCCGATATAACTGATATAGAGTTTTTGCTGCGCGGAAATTAACGCTTCCAGGAACAGGTAGCGGTCGTCATCGCGACGGCTACGGTCGCCACGCTTCGGTTTCTGGCTCATCAGGTCAAAGCCCAATGGCGCAAGCTGACGTGGATAAACGCCGTCGTTCATTCCCAGCAGGCAAACCACTTTGAACGGAATTGAACGCATTGGCATCAGAGTACAAATGTTAACCGGTCCGGCGAGAAAACGCTGGCTGATACGTTCTTGATCCAGACGCTGTGCCAGTTCATCACGCAATAGTGACAGCGGCACCGCGTCGCCATACTGCGCACCTAAACCTTCGGCGATAATCGCCTGCCATTGTTGTTCGATCAGCGTCATCGCCGCTTCGGTTTCCGCATCCGGCAGGAAGAAGGCGTTGAGCATATCGCGACAAACCGGCAACCACTCTTCTAGCGGACGCTCCTGTGCCAGCCCGCGACGCCAGATGTTTAGCTGCATTAGCAGTGAAGCCAGATGCCCCACCAGTTCTGCAATTAAGCCGCTCGACTCATCATAAGGTAGAACCGATTGCCACTCGCCCTGCGCGCTCTCCATCGCGTAGCCCAGCAACATACGCGTCAGGCCAAATCGCCAGGTGTGTTGTCCGGTGGCGGGGAGTTCCAGCTCGCGAACGTTGTCGTCATCTATCCCCCAACGAATGCCGGATTCGTTGACCCACAGGCGTAAATAACGCAGCCCTTCTTCGGTGATGTCAAACCGCGCCGCCAGCACCGGCACATCCAGTAATGCCAGCACGTCTTCCGACACAAAGCGGCTGTCTGGCAACGATAACAGGCTGATAAACGCTTCCAGTACCGGATGCGACTGCCGCGCCCGACGGTCGGAAATGGCGTAAGGCAGGTAACGATCCGCAGGTGCGCTACCAAACACAGCCTGAATAAACGGACTGTAGCTGTCGATATCAGCCACCATCACGATGATGTCGCGCGGAGTAAGTGTCGGGTCTTCTTCCAGCATCGCCAGCAGGCGATCGTGCAAAACTTCAACTTCACGCTGCGGGCTATGGCAAACGTGGAAGGTGATACTGCTATCCAGTGGATCAAGCGGGCGTTTGTTATCGCTACGGGAAAACTCTTCGATGTTCACACCAGCAACGGCACGGTTTTCCAGTTCCAGAATGTCAGACTGAATGTTATGCAGCAGGTTATCTGGCGTGACATCGACAAAGGCGTCCAGCTCCTGGCTGCTCTCCAGGTCAGAAAGGAGATAAATGTAGTCGCGCCCAAGCTTCCCCCATGAGGCCAGCAGCGGGTTGCCGACATCCTGTTCACCATCGCTGTTAAAGAGCTGTCCGGCATTTTCGCTATCGCGAAATAGCGGCAATTCGCGATCTTCAAAACTGTGTCGACGCTGACGAGTCAGCAGTTTCGCCAGATAAGCAGGATCTTTAATATCGCCCCAGTAATAACGGCAGGGGTTGGTAAACAGGAGATGGATTTCAATATGTTTACCCAGCGCCTGGAGCGCCTGGAGATAAACAGGCGGTAACGCGGAAATACCGCATATAAAGACGCGCGAAGGTAACCCCGGCGGGCAGGTCGTCGCGGACTCCAGCGTTTCGATAAAGCGCTGATAGAGATTCGCGCGGTGCCAGCGCGGTTGTCCGAGTTCATGGGTATATTCCACCAGCGCCTTCCACAACGGCGCTTGCCAGGCCTGTGCTTCTCCCAGCCCTTCAACCAAATGTCCTGTTTCCCATTGTGCCAGCCACTCCGGGCGATAGACCAGATACTGGTCAAACAGGTCCGCCGCTTTTGAGGAAAGCTGGAACAGTTTTCGCTTGTCGCTATCGTCAGTCAGATAATGCCGCAACAGGGTAAAGTCTTCGTGCTCCAACAGTTGCGGCAGCAGAGTCATCAGTTTCCAGCTCATGCTCTGTTTGTTAAAGGCGCTCTCTTTGGGGATCTCCGGTAACACCCGGACGAACATATCCCAGATAAAGCTCGCAGGCAGCGGAAAATCAATGTTTGCCGCAATACCAAACTTTTGCGACAGGGTCATTTGCAGCCACTGTGCCATACCGGTACTTTGCACCAGAATCATCTCTGGTTCGAAAGGATCGTCCAGCCGTTCGCGTTCGACAATAAACTCCATCAACGCTTCCAGCACGTCCAGACGATTGGAATGGTAGACCCTTAACATAGCGGCTCCTGACTACTGACGATTCGGGCAATGCAGGCGGGTCATCTCGCCTTCTCTGCCCCCGGGTGAAACTAGCGTAACGCTGATGCTGACACATCCCGCCTGCGATGTCTGCAATCGGTTGACCTGCCAGTTAGCTGGTGGCGAAATCGCGCGCAGTTGCGTTTGCTGCCAGCCATGCCGCCAGAGCTGTTGGTACTGGTTTCTGCTGGCAAGACTGTTCATTAATGTTCGCTGGAAACCCGATAACGCAGTGACAATCATCACCATCAACACCATCGCCAACATTACCTCCGGCAGGCTAAAGCCTTGTTGATTCTTCAGGGAAGCTGACATAACGCCCTCTCTTTCAGCGGACAAAAATCGCTCCAGCCGCTTGGCGAAAAAACAATGTTTCCATCAATGACTTCGCCTGTTCGCCACAACGAAACGCCTTCATAACCGGCAATCAATAAGGCTTCATTATCTGCCAGTAAACGCAAACAAACCTGGGCATCGGTTTCAGCGTACTGCGAGCACTGAACTGCTGGCTGCGTCTGCCAGGAGTGCATTTTTCCCCACGCCAGCGCCGACTGAACGATGGCCTGGCGGCGCAATGACTGACTTTCCATGCTCACGCGAGAGGCAAAACTGCGATCCTGTTGGCTCATTCCTTGTAATAGCAAACTACCCAAAACCAGCAGCATCAGGACCAGAGCCAGTGACGAAACACCCTTTTCGCGGTTCACAGGTTGAATCCTGTCACGCTATAGCTGGCATTCACCACGGTTTGCGGTTCAGACTTACTGGCAGCACGCATATTAACCGTCAACACCGGCGAGAAGCCGCTGACATCCTGACGTACGACCTGAAAAGTGTCGATAATGATGGCATCCGGATTAGTGACTTTATCCCAGCCCTTACCTTCACAGGATGTCGCACCGCGTAGCGTTTCCAGCACATGCTCCTTCAGACGAAATCCAATCTGGTCGGACTCTTTTACCGGTTCGCGATCCCAGATACCGTTACTGTTCGCATCCCACTGCACAATGATACAGGTAAGCGTAAACTGACCGCCGTATGTAGCCATTAAGCCTGTATTGGTAACGTAGGTGCCCACCTTTTCAACTAGTGGACACCTGTTATGGAACAGAAAG